>NZ_JAUBTN010000014.1:93775-117438 GCF_036705055.1 Microcoleus sp. CZ3-B2
ACTCCTGACTCCTTTCTCCTAACTTTCTCCTTCTTTCTCCTGACTCCTGACTCCTGACTCCTTTCTCCTAACTTTCTCCTTCTTTCTCCTGACTCCTGACTCCTGACTCCTTTCTCCTAACTTTCTTCTCCCTTCTTCCTTCTCCTGACTCCTGACTCCTTTTTCCTCCTCCCTCCTCCCTTCTCCTGACTCCTGACTCCTGACTCCTTTCTTATGCAAGAATTTCAATTACGAGTTGTACCGATAGACAACAATAATTTCGCCTTGGAACTCTACCAATGCGCCTACAAGAAAGCGGGAGAGAAAAAACGTCCAGCGGCTAAACGATTGGGGCGACTCAAAGGCAATGCTCTGGTTTTGGCGAGACAAAAAATTTATGCCACTCTCAAAGCGAATAATTACGACCCGAAAACTTTATCTCAGCAGCGACAAACGCCTTATATTTTATCAGAAGAATCCGGCGTGAGTTTGGCGATTTTATTTCAATCGCTGCAACCGCTATCGAAAACTGAACGAATTGCTAATATTGCAGAAGGGATTATGGCGATGAGTAATGAAGAGGCACATTATTGGTTTGGTAAAATTGCTAATGGCAATCGTTCAAATGCTTTGAAAGCTTTGCGAATATTATTGGGAGATTAATCTGATGAAAGTAGCTGATTTGTCTAATGAAACTTTAGCCAAGATTAAAACAGTGCGGTGGGATCGAATTATTGAGAAGCATGAAGGGCCGTTTAAATGGGAGTCTGAGTTTAGATACCGCGAACCGGAATTTATCGAAATTGAGGGGCGGTGGGTGTTATTGCCCGTTGAAGCATCCCGTCACCAAAATATCACGATTTTGCGGGCAATTTGGAGTGCGGATGGTAACTCGCTGACTCTGTTTCTCAAGGATACAACTTTTGACGATGATATGTTTGTATCGGGATATATGGCTGTGTGCGATCGCCCTAAAGGAGAACAGTTTTTCTTAGCAGTATTGTACCACGAATGGTTTATCATTGAAAAGACCGAGGTATTTGAAGATTGAGCGAGATTTTTTTTGGATAATACCAATGCACATTGCAGTTTGCAATCCCTTTAGAGGCGGGCTAGAAGCAACAACCCGGAGATCCCCCCTTAGCTTGCCCCCTACTCCCCCTTAATAAGGGGGGAACAAGAGTTCAAGTCAAAGTCCTCCTTATTAAGGGGGATTTAGGGGGATCGAGAATTGTTCAAAGTCCCCCTTATTAAGGGGGATTTAGGGGGATCGAATATTGTGGCACGTCACAAATAACCAACAACCAACAACCAATAACAAATAACCAATAACAAATAACCAAAAAAATCATGCGCCCTCACCTATTCATCGAGAAAATTATGCCCGTAAACCTGCTAAACGAGCAGGTTAATTACGAACACGGCGGCAATCCATTTAAAGGATTGCACCGCTGGTATTCCCGCAAACCTTTATCGTTTTCTCGCGCTTCGGTGTTGGCGTCGATTTTACCCGCAGAGATTTCTTTAGAAGAGTTTGAATATTTGCTGGGATTGGAACCGGGGAAGGAAATTAAACTCTACAAAACTCCCCCGTCTTCGGTGCGAATTAAAAAGGTTCACGATTATTGCGAGAAGGTGTGGGGGAATCGCACGCCGACTATTTTAGATGCGTTTGCGGGTGGGGGAAGTATTCCGTTTGAGGCGGCGCGGTACGGGTTGAATGTGTTGGCGTCGGATCTCAATCCCGTGGCGGTGGTGACGATGAAGGCTGCTATGGAATATCCGCTGAAATTTGGCCCGGATTTGCAGGAGGATATTGATAAATGGGTGCAGTGGGTGGGGGATGAAGCCGAGAAAAGATTGGCGGAATTTTTCCCTTCTTTACCGGGGGAAACTGTGCAGAATTATTTGTGGGCTCATACGGTAATTTGTCCGAGTTGTCAGTCGGTTGTGCCTTTGAGTCCGAATTGGTGGTTGTACAAGCGCCCGGAAAAGCAGAATTTACATAAATGGTGTGCGGTGAAACCGATTCCTAACTTGGCACAGAAGCGGGTTGATTTTGAGTTAGTGAAGGGGAAGAAAGGCAAGGATACGACGATTCAAACGGATGATGGGGAGTACGATCCGAGTGATACAGTAACGATGAGTCGAGGAGTGGGAAAATGCTCTAACTGTGACACTGTTATTGATAATGATCTAGTTATGCAGTCTGGCAAATCGCAAAACATGGGACATCAATTATATGCTGTTGCTTACCGAAAGGGTTCCAATGCCTTAGAATTTAGATTACCAACAGAGGAAGATTTAAAAGCTGTCCAACAATCTCATCAAACAATTATAGATAAGAAAACTGTTAATATTGAATCTTTCCCATTAGAAGATGTTCCACCTGTAACTAGAGATACTAGGCTTAGGCTATATGGAATTGAACACTGGACAGAATTATTTAACCCTCGACAGCTTTTAACGCTTGTCACTTATGTAGAAATTATCAACGAAGCTAAGGCGCTGCTACAGGCTGAATATGAACCGGAGAAGGTAGAGGCGATCATTACTTATTTAGCTTTAGTATTAGATAGATGTGCTGATGCAAATTGTAGGCTAGTTATTTATAACGCGGCTAGAGCTTGTATTCAAAAAGCTTCTACACAACACGCTTTAAATTTAATGTGGAATTATCCCGAAGTTAATGGGGCTAATGAACTTTGGAAAGCGTGTCAGGAAGAAGGAGCCAGAGATTACACACCCCTTTGTAAGTTATTTGGTACAAAACCCCACTCAACAGGCCTCCCAGGAATCGAACAATACGACCCAAAAACCATCCAAATTAATGCTGCATCCGCCGATAGCCTCTACCACATTCCCGACAAATCCGTCGATGCAATTATCACCGACCCGCCCTACTATGCCACCATTCAATATGCCGAAATGTCCGACTTTTTCTACGTGTGGATGAAGCGCACATTAGGCGATATTTTCCCCGATTTATTCTACTCAGAACTCACCGACAAAGATAGAGAAGCCGTGGCGAATCCGTCGCGCTTCCGCAACATGGGCGCATCCCCCGACGAACTCGCCAAACAAGATTACGAAGCAAAAATGGCCCTAGCTTTTAGCGAATATTACCGAGTTTTGCGCGATGACGGCGCGATGACAGTCCAATTCAACCACAAAGAATCCGGCGCTTGGGACGTGCTCACAAAATCCCTCATCGATGCCGGTTTCGAGATTACCGCATCCTGGGCCGTCAGTACCGAAAACCCGCAAAACTTGCACCAAGCCAAGAAAAACTCAGTTTCCAGTACAGTCCTTTTAGTTTGCCGCAAGCGCGACACCAACGCCGCCCAAGCTTGGTGGGACGATTTGCGCCCGGAAGTCGCCAATCTCGTCGAACAGCGCGCCCCGGAATTTGAAGCCAACGACATTACAGGAATCGACCTTTATTTAAGCGCCTTCGGCCCGGCTTTAAACGTGTTCAGCCGTTCCTATCCCATCCTCAACAGCAGCGGCGAAGAAGTGCGCCCGGAAGTTGCTTTTGCCGAAGCCAGAAAAGCGATTGCAAACTACCGTTTCCGCAAACTCGTACAAACCGATACAGCGGGTTTTGACGCGCTGACTCAGTGGTATTTCCTCGCCTGGGATGCCTTCCGCGCCGTGGAATTCCCCTTCGATGAAGCGCGACAACTCGCCCTCGCCGTGGGCGGTTTCGATGTGGTTGATTTAGCCAAAAAATACAAATTGATTGACTCGGTTAGCGGCACTTGCAAGCTTTTGACACCGAAACAGCGGCTGAAAAAAGGTGCTTTTTCGGTGAATCCGCAAGATTTTTCGCTGACATATTTAGTGGATGGATTGCACGCAATTATTGCGTTGTATCAGGAGGATGGAAATATTCAAATTGTGCGCGAGTTTATGAAGAAAGCTAATTTGACGGATAATGATAATTTCATGCGGGCGATTGAGGTGGCGCTGAAAGTTATTCCGCGTTTGGGCGACGAGAAGAAGCGGATACCGGAGGAGAAGGCTTTGTTGGATTTGTGGTTGGTGATGGATGAGATTAAGGCGAAGGTTGTTTATCAACAATTGGATATTCCCTTTGAGGGACAATTGAGTTTGTTTTAAGAGGATTTACGCGCGGGTGGTCAGGTTTTTTTGAGGACACGGCAGTTTTTTTGAGGACACGGCAGTGCCGTGTCCCTACAATAAATCGGGCGATTATTACGTTTATAATCGAGGAAGATTGATTTTTTTGCGGTAGGGAAACGGCACTGCCGTGTCCTCCGTTGCCCTGCGATCAATGGTTTTGAGGTAGGGAAACGGCACTGCCGTGTCCTCCGTTGCCGTGTTATAAATGGTTATAACAAATAACCAATAACAAATTACTAATAACAATTATGCCGGATGTTTATGTTATCGGAGGTTGCAACGGTTCGGGAAAGACAACTGCGGCGATGCAGTTGTTGCCGCATTTTCTCAATGTGTTTGAGTATGTCAATGCTGATGAAATAGCTGTTGGGCTTTCACCTTTCAATCCCGAATCTGTGGCGATGCAAGCGGGGCGATTGATGCTGCAACGGTTGGACTCGCTATCAAATGCCGGTGCTGATTTTGCTTTTTAGACAACTCTCGCTTCTCGCAATTATGTCCGGTTTTTGCGGAAGTGTAAACTAAAAGGTTATACTGTTAATTTAATTTATTTTTGGTTGCAAAGCCCGGAATTAGCGGTTTATCGGGTGCGGCGGCGGGTAGAAAGTGGGGGGCATAATATTCCTGAAGATGTGATTCGCCGCCGCTATGAAAGAGGGAGGAAAAATTTATTAGAATTGTATTTACCTTTAAGTGATATGTGGGTTAGTTACGATAATTCTAATCCGATTCCTGAATTGATTGCAGAATGCCCTTTAAATTCTAATCCGATAATTTATCAGTCCCAGATTTGGAATACAATTACTCAGGAGGATTAATCCGATGACTCAACAAAATCAAAAATTGTCCGATCGCATCGATGCTGGTGTTAAAAAGGCGATCGCACAGGCGATCGAGAAACACCGCAGACTCGGACAATCAATTAGTATTTGGCAAGATGGAAAAGTCGTGACACTTTCTGCTGAGGAGATTCCGCCACAACAAATACCAGAATAAGTTTCGAGAAAGAGATCCCCCCTAACCCCCCGGATAGTCGGGGGGGACAAGAGTTTAATTCCATTCAAAGTCCCCCGATCTAAGGGGGATTTAGGGGGATCGAATCTTGTGGCAAATAACAAATAACAAATAACCAATAACAAATAACCAATAACCAATAACCAATAACCAATAACAAATAACCAATAACCAATAACCAATAACATGAATTTACAAGATTATCCCTGGCGGATTAGCTATTCTAGCAACGAAAATAACCCGATCGCCGATTTCTACATTCCCGCCCTAGAATGTGCCCTACAGTACGATCGCAAATCCGGCTTTTTCAACAGCGCCATCCTCAGTAAAGTCGCGCAGGGATTGGGCGCAATGCTGCACAATTGCGGGCGGATGCGGTTAATCATGGGCTGTCAGTTTAGCCCGCAGGATTTGCAAGCTATCCAACAAGGTTACGCCCTCCGAGATGCTGTTACCATCCGCCTCGATACCGATTTGCAGCCGCCCAAAACCTTCGCGCAACTCAAACATTTTGAAATCCTCAGTTGGCTGATTCAAAACAGTTATCTCGATATTAAAATTGCCGTTCCCCTCAAGTCTGACGGTTTACCAGTAGATACTGAAAGTTTACTCGATCGCCAGCATATGTTTCACGAAAAAGTTGGCATTTTTACCGACAGCAAGGGCGCACAATTAGCTTTTAGCGGTTCCAATAACGAATCTCTCAGCGGTTGGGAAAGTAATGTTGAATCTTTCCACGTTTATTGTGCCTGGGAAGGCGGCAGAGATGCCGAACGAGTTTCTGAAGAGATTTTTCGGTTTGAACAGTTGTGGAACAATTTATCGCCAAACGTGCGCGTTTTTGAAGTGCCGGAAGCGGTGAAAAATAAGTTGCTAAGCTACGCGCCCAGCAGTAAACCCGTGTGGAGTCGGGAAGAAAGTTCGGCAACGGATTTTGTAACGGATGTAGCGGATGAGGAGGGTTCGGCAGCGGATTTTGTAGCGGATTTAGCGGATGTAACGGATGTTGGGAGTCGGGATTTAGGGGGAGTTATTGGGGATTTTGAGTTATCTCAAGATTATGCTAAGTTTGAACCGCTTTTCAATTTGTATGCTTCACCAACTTGTCTCGATTATTGTTTGAAATCTATTCCGATTAAACCTTGGCCGCATCAGATTAAGATATTGCGTAGAGTTGCGGCAAATTTCCCGAAAAGTTTCTTAATTGCGGATGAAGTTGGTTTGGGAAAAACTATCGAAACTGGGTTGATTCTCCGTTACTTGCTGGTTAGCCAAAAAGTCAAACGTGTGTTAATTTTAGCACCCGCTAGCATTCAACCGCAATGGCATGAAGAGTTGCGGGAAAAATTTAATTTGCACTTTTGGAGTTATACGAAAGGTGAATTTATCCCCGCAGGTAATTCCCCAATAACCAATAACCAACAACCAATAACAAATCCTTGGAATTCCCAAAATCTGATTTTAGCATCATCTCATTTAGTCCGTCGGAGCGATCGGGCAAAACAACTGCTAGAGGCGCAACCGTGGGATTTAGTTGTACTCGACGAAGCGCATCACGCCCGCCGTCAAAGCCCGCAAAACCGCAAGGAAACGCCGAATCGGTTGCTACAGTTGATGCAGCAGTTGCAAGAAAAAAGCCGATCGCTTTTGTTATTATCCGCCACGCCGATGCAGATTGATGCGATCGAGGTTTTCGATTTATTGCACCTTCTCGGCTTGCGCGGACATTGGTCTTATGGTGAGAATTTCTGCAATTATTTTAGCACATTGTCCGCAAAGCCCGATGGCGTCCCGCCCCGCAAGCTACGCCAAACCTTGAATTTTTGGCAGCAGATGTCTGTCGGTTACTTCCAGCAAGGGGGTTCGCCCTGTTTGCGATTGCAGGAATATTTACAGAAGGGCGATAAATTACTATATTATAAACTGAGAGATGTCTGGGAAAAAAATCAGCGAATCAACCTGAAACAAGTTATTGAAGACCAAGATTTCCTCGCCACTTCCCGTCAATATTTGACAGTGAATACTCCCCTGAAAGATTTGATGTTCCGCCACACCCGCGACACCTTGCGCCAATACTATCAGCGGGGATTGTTGGATCGGGATATTCCCCGCCGCGCCGTCAGAGACAATGCAATAACTTTAGAAAATAACCGCGAAGTGCCGCTTTATCTCGCCGTCAGCAATTACGTCCGCCATTTTTACAATCTAGCGCAAAAAGACAACCGCAAAGCGTTAGGATTTTTGATGACTCTTTACCGCAAACGGCTGACAAGTTCGTTTTATGCGATTCGCGAATCCTTACAGCGCCGCCTCGAAGGAATCAGCATTACTGAGGATGATTTCAGCGATTTAGATGATGCGGATGATGTAATTTTGGAAGGGATGGAATCTTATTTTGAACCGGCAGATCCTGAAGAGATTAAATATTTAGAAGATTTACTGTATCAATTTGAGAATACTGGCGAAGATAGCAAGCTTTCGCATTTTATCACAATTTTGCGTCAGGAATTGACTGAGAGGGAAAGTGCGATCGTCTTTACGCAATATACTGACACAATGGACTATCTCCGCAGCGCTTTACAACAATTATATGGTGCTCAGATTGCTTGCTATTCCGGGCGCGGCGGAGAATTGTATCAAAACGGTGAATGGCGAACTTTTCCCAAGGAACAAATCAAAGCCAAATTCCGAGAAGGAATTATCAAAATTTTACTTTGTACCGAGTCGGCTTCCGAAGGGCTAAACTTGCAAACCTGCGGTGTTTTAATCAACTACGATATGCCTTGGAATCCGATGCGCGTCGAACAGCGGATCGGCAGGCTCGATCGCATCGGGCAGATTTATGATACTGTCAGAATACACAATTTTTACTATGACGGGACGGTAGAGGCGAAGGTTTACAAGAAATTGCGCGATCGCATCGATGCTTTTCAAACCGTTGTCGGTAATTTGCAACCGATTCTCGCAACAGTTCCCACTTTCATCGAACAGGCTGTGATGAGTGCAGATCCCGAAGAAGAGGGTGTTTTGTTGGGAGAGTTCGATCGCATTTTAGACGCGCCGCCTCCCGGTCCCGCCCTCGATGAAATGGTCGCGATGGATGTAGAATCAGACTTGCAGGAAATCCGTCAACCTCTGCCGCCGACTTCTCTGTTTCCTGAAACCATCGAAAATTTGTTTGTCAATTCTGCGATTTTAAAGCAGATGGGCGCGACTTTTGCAGCAACTTTTGGAGAAACGGGCGATCGAACTTTTAAACTAACTTATAAAAATCGTATTTATGACATCGCATTTCACCCGGATGTGTTTGCCGAAAATCCGGCGTTTGAGTTAATGAGTTTTGGGAATCCGCTGTTTGAAGAATTGGTCGATCTAGCCCGACAATTTTAGGTTTGTTGTTGGGTTCTGACGCGCCAGAACCCAACGACAAACTTTAATTTTTGGATCGCAAAGGAGTCATGCAATTTGAGATTTTACAGCGTATTCCAGGTTGGTAGGGACACGGCAATGCCGTGTCCCTACCGAGGATATATATCTGGGGTGTGTTTCATAAACCGGGAATCTGCTGTAGGTTTGTATTTGAGCCTCTTAGCGCGAAGATTGCAACTGCAAACAAATTTCAACCTGTCGGGAAATCAACCAAAACGGCCGCTGACATAATCCAAAGTAGACTCTTCCTTCGGACTTTGGAAAATCACCTCAGTTTTGTCACACTCCACAAGATAGCCAAACCGCTTCCCATCGTCAGAAAGTTTAGCATTGAAAAAAGCAGTAAGGTCAGAAACCCGAGAAGCCTGCTGCATATTGTGAGTCACAATTACGATGGTATACTTCTCCTTGAGTTCCCGCATCAACTCCTCAACCTTAATCGTCGAAATCGGGTCAAGAGAAGCGCAAGGTTCATCCATCAATACTACATCAGGATTAATTGCGATCGCCCTAGCAATACACAAACGCTGCTGCTGACCGCCCGAAAGAGAAAAACCGCTTTGCTTTAACTTATCCTTAACCTCATCCCACAAATAAGCTTGTTGGAGCGACTTTTCCACCAGCTCATCCATATCTCCCTTATAATTATTCACCCTCGCACCGTAAGCAATATTGTCATAAATTGACTTCGGGAAAGGATTCGGCTTTTGAAACACCATCCCAATCTTGCGGCGCACCTCCACAGCATCAATATCAGGATCGTAAAGATTTTGACCTTGGTAATGAATTCTACCCTCTAAACGAAAACCGTTAACTAAATCGTTGAGGCGGTTAAAACATCGGAGAATTGTACTTTTGCCGCAGCCAGAAGGCCCGATCAAAGCAGTAATCCGATTTTTAGGAATTTCTAGCGAAACATTTTTCACCGCGTGAAAACCGCCGTAAAAAATATTGATATTTTCAGTCCGTAAAACAGTTTCCGTCTGCTTGTCCAAATCCATCATCATACAAATAACTATCCTCTTAATTTTTTCAGAACCAGCGAATCTTGTCAGTTGTTAGTTGTCAGTTGTTAGTTGTTAGTTGTTAGTTGTTAGTTGTTAGTTGTTAGTTGTCAGTTGTCAGTTGTCAGTTGTCAGTTGTTAGTTGTTAGTTGTCAGTTGTTATTAGCTAATACTTTCATACCAACTGCCAACTGCCAATGACTAATGACCAATGACTAATGACCAATGACTAATGACTAATAAACCTTTTGGCGAGTAGCCCAGCGAGACAGAATACTCGTCAGCAAAACCATCAACACCAAAATTAAAGATGCAGCCCAAGCCAACTCTTTCTGTGCCTTAAACGGAACCGTTGCAAAGTTATAAACCAAAACCGCAAGACTCGGAGTTGGCTTATCAAATCCTGTCGGCCAAAAAGGCGAATTCAGCGCCGTGAAAATCAAAGGAGCAGTTTCTCCAGCAGCGCGGGCAATTGCCAGCGTCACACCAGTTAAAATAGCCGGAATTGCCGCAGGCAAAACTACCTGCAACACTGTTTGATAATTAGAAGCACCCACACCCACCGACGCCCATCTAATATCTTGCGGGACGATTTGTAGGGCTTCGTCAGTAGTTCGCACAATTGTCGGTAACATCAACACAGCCAGCGCCGCGCCCCCTGCAATTGCCGAAAAACCTCCCATATTTACCACGAACAAACCGTAGGCAAATACCCCGGCAATAATCGAAGGAACGCCGCTGAGGACATTAGTAGCAAAGCGCACCCAGCGAGTGATTTTGCCGCTGCTGAACTCCGACAAATAAACGGCGGCCAACACGCCAAAAGGAACAGCAATTAGAGAAGCAATTCCTACGGTCATTAATGTACCGAGAATGGCATTGGCGATACCGCCTCCCGACAGTCCCGGTGCGGGCGGCAGCTTCGTAAACAAGTCTAAATTTAGGCGATTAAAACCTTGTACGGCTACGTAGGAAAGCACTGCAAACAAAGGCAGCAGAGTGACAGCCAGACAAGCTCCAGCCAGTACAGTCATCGCCATACCAAACAGCGCTTGCGGGCTGTTTTTAACCTTCTTCAAACTGCCTGTTTTCGATCCAAAAGGATTCTCATCGGAGACGCTCTTTGACATAAACTAAAACTATGTAGGAAATTGTGCCAAACTTCTAGTTGTACTTCGCTCTTACTTGAGAAACAATCCACTCTGCCAAAATATTGACAATCAGTGTCATAATAAACAGAATTAGCCCCGCGTACATCAGAGCGGCCACTTGCAATCCAGAAGCTTCGGCAAATTGATTTGCCATCAGAGAAGCAATAGTATTTGCAGGAGCTAGCACAGAAGCACTTAACTGATTGGAATTTCCAATTAACAGCGTTGCGGCCATCGTTTCTCCCATCGCCCTGCCGAGGCCTAGCATAATTCCGCCGACAATGCCGGAAAAAGCTGCTGGTACGAGGACTCTAAAGATTGTTGTCCAGCGAGTTGCTCCCAAACCCAGAGATGCTTGTCGCAATTCGGGGGGGAGGCTTGCTAAACAGTCGCGCGAGATAGCAGTAATAATGGGCAAAGTCATAATCCCCAAAATTACTCCGGCGGGTAACATTCCCGGCCCCACTGGCGCTGTGCTAAAAATTGGCAGCCATCCGAAGTTACCGTTGAGAAACTTTCCGATGTTGGTAATAATGGGGATCAATACAGCAATGCCCCACAAACCATAGACTACGCTGGGAATGGCGGCTAAAAGTTCTACTAAAAAAACTAAAGCTGTACGCACTGGCAGCGGCAAAAAGTCTTCGCTCAAAAAGATGGCAGTCCCTACTCCTAATGGTACTGCAATTAGGAGCGCGATCGCAGAACTGGCGATCGTCCCGTAAATCATCGGCAGCGCACCGTACTCTTCTTTAACCGGATTCCAATCACTGCTAAACAGAAAGCCCAAACCGTACTGTTGAATCGCTGGTAAAGCTCTGAAAGCAACGGTTAGCGCGATGACCAGCAAAATTACGCCAACTCCGATTCCCAAAATCCGAGTCAGCCAGATAAAGCCTTGGTCTAAGGATTTTTCTATCCGAGAGCGGGAACGCTTCTCTGATTGAGCGATGTTACTATCTGAAACCATATACAAAAATCCAAAAAAATAGTAAGGAAAAATTGCATTTTTGCCAAAAAACTAGAACCAACTGGAGAAATGCACAGGCGCTAGAAGGAATCAAAATACAGAGGCGGGACACCTGTTCCACAAGGAGGAAGAGAAGAGAAGAGAGGATGTTGATAAGTGATGCACTGATTATTATCTAAAAGAAGGGCCGGTTGATTAATTTCCTGACTTGTCCAAAAATATTTCCGCTCCAACCCACCTCTAGAGAAATATCTCTTTTCCTTCTTCCTTCTTCCCTCTTCCGTCTTCCTTCTTTTCACCCTGAGCGAAGCCGTTATAGCCTTCTTCCTTCTTCCTTCTTCCGACGGACTTACATCCGTTACATCCGTTACATCCGTTACATCCCGTACATTGCTCGTTGCCGAACTTCCGACTTCACGCTTGACTTCTTCCTTCAATAACTATTTACCAATCTCAATCTTGTAGTCGGGGCTGATGCCGTCGGCTGCCAAAGCAACTTTTTCTCTGACGTTTTGGGGTAGAGGAACGTAACCCAATTCTGCACTAACTTTTTGACCTTCGGTTAAGCCGTATTCCACCATTGCCTCGATAACTTTGGCTTTGTTGGGGTCTGCAACTTTTTTGGGAACGAGCATCCAAGTGTAGGTGACAATTGGATAGGATTGAGCACCTTCGGGGTCTTCGATAAATGCTCGCAGGTTTTCCGGCAGGGGCGCAGTTGCTAAAGCTTGAGAAGCTGAGTCGTCTGTAGGTACTACAAATGTGCCTGCTTTGTTTTGCAAAGATGCAAATTTGACGTTGTTGTTTTTGGCGTAGCCATATTCGATGTAGCCGATGCTGCCTGCTGTTTGCAGGAGTTGGCTGGTGACGCCTTCGTTGCCTTTTGCACCTACGCCTACGGGCCACTGTACTGTTTTGCCCTCGCCTACTGCTGTTTTCCAGTCGGGGCTGATGGCGCTGAGGTGTTTGGTGAAGATGGCGGTGGTGCCGCTACCGTCGGAACGGTGGACGACGGTGATGTTTTGGTCTGGCAATGTTACACCGGGATTGGCTGCTGCTATTTTGGGGTCGTTCCACTTGGTAATTTTACCGAGGAAGATTTCTGTGTAAACGTCTCTGGGCAGTTTGAGTTCGGTTACTTCTGGCAGGTTGTAGCCGATGACGATGCTGCCGGCTGTCATGGGTAGCAAAAGTACGCCTTTGTCTGCTGGAACTTTGGCGATTTCGTCGTCTTTCATGCCGGTGTCGCTGGCCCCAAAGTCTACTGTGCCTTTGGTAAATTGTTCGACTCCGGCGCCGCTGCCTACTGATTGATAGTTAATTTGTACTTTGGGGTGGATTTTGTTGAAGTCTTGAAACCAGCGCTGATATAGGGGGGCGGGGAAGGATGCGCCTGCTGCGGTTATGGCTACGTCTGAGGATAGGGTGAGTTTGTTGTTTGCGGCTGTGCCTGTGGCTGCAACGGGGGATGCTGCGGTGTCGCCGGGGCTGGGGCTGCTGCTGGTTGTGCTGCCGCCACAAGCTGCTAAGCTGAGGGCGATCGCCACAGCGGAAATTGCTGTTGTCGCACGATTTGGATTAATCAGGTTCAGACGAAAAATCATAGGTATACAAAATCTGCGATCGTTATACGGATGTCCGGCCATAGCATATCGCGCGAAAGTAAAGGTTAGGTTAAGAATCTTTACTTTCGATCGCAACTTAATATGAATTAACATTAATTTAATTCATTGATGAGCTTGGCAAGTGTAATTTTATAAGATGGGTGAAAGATCAATTGGTGGGGAAACAAGGGTGCGATCGCCCGATCGGGTTAGCAATCGCTGGTCTTGAGCTCAAAGCTTGCATTCGAGAGGATCGCGAAAAATTCCCACGATTAAAGTATCGCAACATCCAGGTTTGAGAACCAGAAAACCCTACAATGGTGGTTGTTTTGACAGTAGTGCTAGTATTGAGAACTTAAAAGTTGCGGGCACTCCAGCCTGCATCGGATCAATGCTGATGATATATAGCCGAGTCTCAAAAAGATGAGGTACTATCCGGCATCGGGTATTGGGCATAGGGTATTGGGCATAGGGCCTAAAAGCATCGGGCCTAAAAGCATCGGGCCTAAAAGCATACCTCACTTTTTAGAGAACCGATATAGCAACCGCCCTGACGGTTACGACGTTCTGGCATTGCACAAACATAAACAGTCGATTGTAACTTCCTCTTGACTTCTTCTTCCTTACCTTCCTTCTGCCGACGGACTTACATCCGTTACATCCGTTAAATCCGCTACAAAAGAAGCGGACGTACTTCCTTCTTCGTGATGACCAATGACCAATGACCAATGACTAATGACTGATGACTAATGACCAATGACTAATGACTTCTTCCTTCAACATCTGCTATAATGCCTGCTCCTCTTGAATTAATCTGGGCTTTTATTGGTTTGCTCCTAACGATTGGAGGCAATTTTTTGCCTGCATCTGTGACAATGCCGATCGGGTTGTGGGACGATCGCGGACTGCAGGCGTACTCTTTAGGCGTGACTTATCAAATTGGAGCCGTGTTGCTAGTAGGCTGCATGGGCGGCAAAAATGCTGCTGCTCTCTCGCAAATTGCCTATTTGGTATTAGGATTAACTTTGTGGCCGATTTTCGACCGAGGCGGCGGCATCGGCTATCTTAAAGAAGCGAGTTTTGGGTATTTGCTGGGTTTTGTGCCTGGTGCTTGGGTGTGCGGCTGGGTCGCTTTTAAGGTGGCTTCGCGACTGGAATCTATGGCTTTTAGCTGTTTGTGCGGTTTATTTACAGTTCACGCGATCGGCTTAATTTATCTAATTTTTAGTTACTTGCTGATTCCTGGCAAAAAAGTACCTTTATTAAATGAAATTCTGACCTATTCGGTTTATCCCCTGCCGGGACAATTGGCGGTGGTTTGTGCGATCGCATTGCTATCATTTACTTTGCGCCGCTTGATGTTTTATTGATTAGTCATTAGTCATTAGTCATTAGTCATTAGTCATTAGTGATTGGATGTTATGGCCGAAAGTGGCCAGAGTACAAAGCCTCCCGATTTATCCGTGGTGTCAATTCTTCAATCGATATTGGGTTATACTGTCATTGCACAACGGGAGAATCATCTCGCTGCGGCTGATAAATATCCGATGCCCTATATTTAATTCCCCAATCCATGCGTTTTAAAAGAAATCCCTTGTTCTGGGTTGCTGCTATTATCAGTTTAGTTTTAGACCACCTAAGCAAGTTTTGGGTAGTGCAAAATTTTGACTTGACAATTCCTCCGCAGACTCAGCCGCTGTTACCAGGGATATTTCACTTCACTTATGTTGTTAATACTGGTGCGGCTTTTAGTTTGTTTAGCAATGGCGGGGCGAGTTGGTTGCGCTGGCTGTCTTTGGGGGTGAGTGTGGGATTGATGGTGTTGGCTTGGTTCGGGCCGCGAATTAACCGCTGGGAACAAGCTGGCTACGGTTTGATTTTGGGGGGCGCGCTGGGTAACGGGATCGATCGATTTGTTTTGGGCCACGTTATAGATTTTCTGGATTTTCGGATAATTCGGTTCCCGGTGTTTAATCTGGCAGATGTGTTTATTAATGCTGGGATTATCTGTTTGCTGATTGCGACTTTTCACGGCCCACCGCCGCCGAAAAACCGAGACGCGAGTAATTCTATTTCAGAGTAACTTTGAAACACCAAGTTCGGAAACGGATTAGTAAAAGCGGATGTAACAGATGTAACTGCTAACTAATCCTAGGCTGCGCTGGTCGATTATTTTTTTTAAAATATTTATACTTTATCTGCATAAAATCTCGATCGGGCAACCGCTGAGTGAAGGCAGATGCAACGCAGATAATTTCCATTCAATAATTGAAATTGACTGAGTGCAATGCAAGTCTATTCAGAAATTATACACCATACAATAACTTTGAAAATAACTTAAAATAAGATAGTAACAAACCTATTGTTAAAGTTAAACTTGCCCATGACTCCTAACCCATTTGCCCAAGAACGGCTGCTGTTTGCCCCAGCAACCCCCGATGCTGATGCTATTCCGACTATTTTTGCATTTCCCAACGAGTACACCGTTGGCATCACCAGTCTCGGCTATCAGATAGTGTGGGCTACTTTGGCTGTGCGATCGGATATTGAAGTCAGCCGTTTATTTACTGATATCCGCGAACAACTTCCCCGAGATCCAGAATTACTGGGATTTTCGCTTTCTTGGGAACTTGACTATGTAAATATTCTCAATTTATTAGAATCTCTAGATATTCCGATTTGGGCATCTAAACGAACTGACAATCATCCGATAGTATTCGGTGGCGGCCCCGTTTTTACGGCGAATCCAGAACCTTTTGCAGATTTTTTTGATGTGATTTTGCTGGGAGATGGCGAACATCTCATTGACAATTTTATTGATGCTTATAAAGAAGTCCGTACCGCCGACAGAAAAACTAAATTGCGCTATTTAGCCCAAGTTCCGGGAGTTTACGTCCCCAGTTTGTACGAAGTAACTTATCTGGATGCCACTGAGGGTATTAAATCGATTCAGCCTGTCGATTCGGGAATTCCCAGTATGGTTGAAAAACAGACGTACCGCGGCAATACTTTATCTGCTTCTACTGTGGTGACAGAAAAGGCTGCTTGGGAAAATATTTATATGGTGGAAGTGGTTCGGAGTTGTCCAGAAATGTGCCGTTTTTGTTTGGCAAGTTATCTGACTTTGCCGTTTAGAACTGCGAGTTTGGAGGATTCGTTAATTCCGGCGATCGATCGCGGTTTAGCTGTGACTAATCGTTTGGGTTTGTTGGGCGCTTCTGTGACTCAACACCCGGAATTTAAACAGTTGCTGGAACATTTGAATCATCCAAAATACGACGGCGTGCGGCTGAGTCTTTCTTCGGTACGCACGAATACGGTGACAGTTAGGTTGGCAGAAATCTTGACAAACAGAGATAGTAAATCTGTGACAATTGCGGTGGAAAGCGGGAGCGATCGCCTCCGCAAAATTGTTAATAAAAAACTCAATAACGATGAAATTATCCAAGCTGCAATCAATGCTAAAGCTGGCGGTTTAAAGGGTATTAAACTTTACGGTATGGCGGGAATTCCCGGCGAAGAAATGGAGGATTTGGAGGAGACGGTGGCGATGATGCGGGCGATTAAAAAAGCGGTTCCTGGTTTGCGGTTGACTTTTGGATGCAGCACTTTTGTCCCGAAATCTCACACTCCTTTTCAGTGGTTTGGAGTGAATAAAGATGCGGAGAAGAGGCTGAAGTTTTTAGATAAAGAATTGCGGAAGTTAGGTTTAGAATTTAGACCTGAAAGCTATAACTGGTCGGTGATTCAGGGTTTGTTGTCGAAGGGCGATCGGCGTTTGTCTAAGCTGTTAGAATTAGTGCGGCATTACGGCGATACTTTGGGCAGTTATCGGCGGGCTTTTAAGGAGTTGCGGGGACAGTTGCCGGAGATGGATTTTTATGTTTTTAAAGAGTGGGAATTGAACCAGGTTTTGCCTTGGAGTCATTTAAAAGGGCCGCTACCGGAGGCGACTTTGAAGAAGCATTTGGCTGAGGCGATGAGTCATTTTAGGACGAAGGATTTGCAGTTGACGAGTTAAGAAATAGCGGATGCGAAAGTGCGTTAGCGAAGCCCGCCCCTACGGGGGCTACGCCAACGAAGAGGATCGCATCTTTGCAAGTAAGTAGATTGAAAGCTAACTTAACAAGATAAAATAAGGAGCGACGTACTATAATACAATTATGCCAGAAGTCCAACCCAAGGAAATTCAGCGTTATGTCACCTCAGATGGCAGAGTACCTTTCGCTGAGTGGTTTGATTCCTTCAAAGATACAAACACTCAAGCCAAGATTCGATCTAGGCTAAATCGGGTTGTTACTGGTAATTTGGGAGACTATCGTTCAGTTGGAGAAGGAGTTTGCGAACTCAGAATAGAGTATGGCCCTGGTTTCCGAATCTATTTTGGGCAAGTTGGAACAACAATTGTGCTTCTCCTCTGCGGTGGAGATAAAAGCACTCAAAACCGAGATATCCTCCAAGCAAAAGAATACTGGACAGATTACAACAGGATTTAAAACAATGGCTAAAAGTATCCCAGATCATCCGTTTTTGATTGAATCTCTGAGACAAAACCCGGCATTGTCAGCCGCCTATATAACGGCGACTATAGAGGAAATCGACCCGGAACCTGAATTGCTGAAACTTGCTCTGGGCGATGTAGCAGAAGCTCTGGGTCAACCAAAAATGACTCCTGAACAATATGAATGGCACTTAAAAAGACTGGATGAATTGCTGTCGCAGCAAGGAAATGATGCGATTTATAATCTGGGAACTTGGCTGAATGCTTTGGGGTTGAAACTAACTGTTGCTGTTTGTACAGATACAGAGGATCATACTGCAAATGCTGAAATTATATCCGAATTAACTGTTTAGCTCAATTCAACAAATGCCTAATTTTCGATATTCATCCCTAATTAATTCTGCCGTTGAAACTGTCTGGAACTTTCACGAAAGACCGGATATTCTGCAACTTTTGACTCCGCCTTGGCAACCGGTGAAAATTATTCGCCGCGAGGGGGGACTTGATGTGGGTGCGGTATCAGAATTTCGGCTGTTATTGGGGCCGATTCCGGTAAAATGGGTGGCGACTCACACTGAGTGCGAACAATATCGCTTATTTGTTGACGAACAAACTGAGGGGCCGATGGCGCGTTGGACTCACCGACACGAGTTTACCACAGAAAATGGCCAGACTCGATTGACAGATGCGATCGCATTTTCGATTCCGGGCGGCCCGATTGTCGATTTGCTGTTAGGTTGGTGGGTGGAAATGCGGTTAACAGATATGTTTCGCTACCGCCACGAAGTCACAAAAAGAGAGTGCGAAAAAAATGCAAACAACGGCTGAATATTACTGTGCTTTCTGCGGCGAACCGAGTACAACTTTTGTTGATATCAGCGCTGGTAGGGAGCAATCTTATATCGAAGATTGTCAGGTTTGCTGTCGCCCGAATGTTCTGTATGTCAGAATAGATGAAGATACCCTGGATATTGAAATTGATACTGACTATCAAGAATAAGTGACTATCAAAATGTATGAATTGCATTTGATACAGACTTGGTGGAATTCATGAATTTTGAAGCGGCTGCTTCTACGAATGCCTTAAAAATTCCAGAGTTTACCGAACATTTTGGCGACATTTCTGGATGCCACTGAATTGCTATCATCCAAGGGTGATAGCAGTGTTCCATTGCTTCTACCAAAGTGTCAGGTGCATCGGCTACAATTCGCCAATCTGATGTTACCTTCCGCACTGCTTGATGATGCCAGGAAACAACGGTTGTTGAAGTTTTTCCCATAATTTTTGCGAGGCGACTGTTGGGTTCAATTTCAATGGTATGCTCGATCGCACGTGGGGGAATTCCGGTGCCGTGACGAACCTCCTCTCCGTAAGCATCCGGTACATGAATCACCAAACTGCCGCCGCTGGCTACGTTCAGCATTTGCATTCCGCGACAAATCCCCAACACAGGTATGTCAGACTTCAAAGCTAGCTTAGCTAAGTTTAATTCAAAATTGTCGCGTTCTGCGTTAACTGAGTAAACTGTGCGATCGCACAAACCGCCATAAATTTCGGGGTTAATATCTCCGCCCCCCGAAAAAATCAAACCGTCTACTGCATCAAAAATACTAGCTGCATCTAATTGATTGGGTGGCAACAAAATCGGAATGCCGCCAGCCGCTTGCACTGCATCAATATACGATCCATTTAAGCAATATTCTCCTGCTAGGCTGCGGTTGTAAGTTGTGATACCAACGATCGGATGTTTCTTCATTTGCTAGAGAGTTAGAGATAATTAATTAGATTGATACTCAGATTTTGCACTATTTGTAATCAGTCTTTCACGGGCTGGTTAGAAGTTCATCCCACAATAAAACGTACTTATTGTGAAACAGGCATCTTGCCTGTTTCTTGTCTAATTTATTGTGATTGATTTCTAGATTACACTAAAAATCCCCTGTACTGCTGTCTAATTTGTAACAGTTTCCGCACCATTTTCTGGCAACGACTTGCGCGTACACAGATAAGCCAGGGGCCCGAATAGCGGCACTAATGTTACTGCCCAAAATGCTGTAGAGTTCTGCATTCCTCGGCGCGCCATGTCGTCGGCTAATAAGGCAGGAAATAGCAGGGAAAGCATACAAAAATCTAAACTCATTACATGGATAAAGCGGCTGGTTTGCCAATGTTGAAAAAAATCAGACCAATCGCCTTTTGTCAAGCCAAAGGCAACTAACGCAGCAGCGCCTAATGTTAGGAAAATTCCAGTCAAACGGGAATCTAATACTTTTAAAAATATATTTTTAGTGCCTGTAAATTCTGGATTAGGTTCGCGCAAGGCTAAATAAGGCAGCAAGGCAAATGCGCCGACTCCAAAGGATAAAGTAGCAAACAACCATGCAGGTATTTTCTGCCCCCTGCCGTCAGCAAATAAGACGCAACTGTAGATGAGCGGCCAGACTCCCATGATGTTGAACAAGGCTACAATTAAAGGGTTGATGCCTGCTATTTGGCCTGTGGCAAGATTTGTAATTAGTGCGATCGTTTCTGGGCTATCCGGCGGTGCGAATACAAAGGCGTAGGTGCTGAATGCAATCCACAGCAGCCAAAATCCAATTTTTCTGAACATAGTTAGTTTTTCTTGCTTCCGATCTTACTATAGCAAGCTTAAGGGTTTTTGAATAAGACTTTTTTTGTTTACCGCAGAGGGCGCAGAGGGCGCTGAGAAAGATGGGAGAATAGCTGAATGTATTGCTATTTGGTGTTGCGGGTTTTGGGCAGATTGCTGAATTTTTGCATAAATTGGCGATCGATCCAATCTTTCCAGTACCACAATAACGGTGATTCCCACATGAACGATCCGCGAGAGGCGATCGCCCTTTTATTCCCTGTACCAATTAAGGCTAAATATTGTGACTGCGGTGCAAACGGTTTCAGCGGTTTTTGTGATAAAAAATGCTGCAAGTTTTCAAACAGCGGTTTGCCCTGACGCACGGCAAACACGCCTGCTTTGGGACGGGGATAATTCACCATCGCGCAGATGTCTCCAGCCCCAAATACGTTGGGGTGAGAGACTGATTGGAGGCAATCGTTGACTTGCATAAAGCCTTTTGAGTCGGTGGCCAAACCGGATTCTTTTATCCAATTGGCTGCGGAAGCTTGTGTCACCCAAAAAATGGTATCGCACTCAACTTTCAAACCCGATTCACAACAGATTTTGGCATTGGGCATTGGGCATTGGGCATTGGGCATTGGGCATGGGGCATTGGATGCTATTTCAATCATTTCTTGGTTTTCTATAGCACGGACTTTTTCCATTAAATGTACTTTAATGCCACGACTAATCAGAATTTCTTTGAGGCGATGACGTACTCTATAGTTATGTCCCTGCATCAATTCAGCCCCGCTGTGAAACAAGTGAATTTCTAATCCCTCTTCCTGCTTAAACTTTCCTGTTGTGTTGTTAAAAATCCATCCGTTAAATCCGTTACAAAATCCGCTGCCGAACCCTTCTCCCTTCGCAAGATGAGATTGCATATTCAATGCTAATTCTACGCCGCCTGCACCGCCGCCGACAATGGCGATCCGCAGCGGTTTTTGGGGATGGTTTTGTCTTTCGGAAATTAACTGATTCCAGCTAGCTAAAAACTCCGGTACCGGTTTAGCTGGAATGGCATATTCTGCGGCACCAGGCACCGATAGAGTCGCGGGAGTGCTGCCGATATCTACAGAAAGCACGTCAAAATTAACTGGAGGGCGAGTTTGACAAATAACTAAATTTTTGCTAAAGTCGATGGCGATCGCCCGATCGACCAATATTTGACATTTGGCAAATTCCGCGAGCGATCGCAAATCGATGTGACATTCATCATAATCGTAAAACCCAGCAACGTGCCCCGGCAGCATCCCCGAATAAGGCGCGTACAAGACATCGCTAATCAAAGTCAAACGCACTCCTGGCAGCGGTTTGATGCCGAACATTTTTAATACAATAGCATGACTGTGGCCGCCACCAATTAAGACTAAATGTTTCACAAATTAGATATGTTCGATCGAGATTTTTCACCACAAATATTGTACAGCACTCGCACTCCCGCAGACCGCACTGTCCGGTCAGGAGAATTTGCAGCGCGTAACTAATTCTAGCCCAGCACTTTGACAAAATGCTCTGACTTACCCTCTGGATCGCAGATTATATTTGACCGGCGCGGCGATCGTACATTCAGCACAAATTGCTGTAGACTGTAGAACGAGCAAACTTCATCACCAAATTATGCCGGGGTGTGTTTTATAGCTAATTAACCATTCACAACTATGACATTACGCATCATTCCTCGCAGTTGGCAGCGATCGATTAAAACAATTTTCCCGCTGCTATTTGCGATATCATTCATTATAGTATTGCTGGTTAATAACTTAACTCCGGCGATCGCCCAACAACCCCGCCAAGAAATTCGCGGAGTTTGGATGACGACAAACGACAAAGACATCCTCAGAGATAGCCACAAACTAGGAGATGCGATCGCTAAATTAAAGCGGTTAAATTTCAACACAATATATCCCGTAGCCTGGAACTCTGGCTATGCAATGTATCCCAGCCCAGTCGCCCAGCAAAGAGACATTCAACCATTTGTTTACAGAGGGTTAGACGGACAGGATATGCTCGCAGATTTAATTGCCCAAGCCCACCGCCAAGGCCTGCTAGTAATTCCTTGGTTTGAGTTTGGTTTTATGACACCTCCCACCTCAGAATTAGCATTAAACAATCCCGATTGGCTGACACAAAAACAAGACGGCAGCCAAACATCAAACAGCGCAGGTGGCGAAGTAGTTTGGCTTAATCCATTTCATCCAGAAGTGCAGGAATTCATTACCGAACTCGTACTAGAAATCACCACCCAATATAACGCCGACGGCATTCAATTTGACGACCACATGAGTTTGCCATCAGAATTTGGCTACGATGAATACACCATTGCTTTGTATACCAAAGAAACCAAAAAAGCACCGCCCAAAGATTTTGAAGATCCAGCATGGGTGAAATGGCGAGCCAATAAAATCACCGCTTTTATGTCGCAGCTAAATCAAGCAGTAAAAGCAGTAAAACCCAACGCTATATTCTCAATTTCTCCCAATTACTACGAATTTGCTTACAAGCATCACCTGCAAGATTGGCTGAATTGGGTGCGTTTCGATATTGCCGACGAACTAATCGTGCAAGTTTACAGTCCAAATCTACAATCATTTGTGGACAAGATTAGCCGTCCAGAAATGCAAGAAGCACACCAAAAGATTCCCACCGGAGTTGGGATTATGACAGGTTTGAGAAATCGCCCAGTAGCGATTCAGCAAATTCAATCCCAGGTGCGCGCCGTCCAACAATACGGCTTAGGTGCGGCTTTCTTCTACTACGAAAGCTTGTGGGAAGATGCACCGGAACCAATTGGCGATAGATTTTCTCAATTTAGTGAATTCTTCCCATTTGCTGCATTCCGAACAGCGCTACAAATACCCAGACGCGCCGCAACTTTCCCACCGCCGCCGCCACCCAAACCAGACCCGAAAGCTAAGCCCCAGCAACCTATAAAAGACTCCGCACCTTCGCCCTCACCAACCACATCACAAAAGTAAAGAGTCATTAGTCATTAGTCATTAGTCATTAGTCATTGGTTGTTGGTTATTGGTTATTGGTTATTGGTTATTAGTTGTTGGGAATTGGTTATTGGTTGTTGGTTACTGGCTACGAATTCCCAATCCCTCCGCTTCGCTCCGCCCAATTCTCACTTCCCAATAACAACTAACAAATAACAACTAACAGCTAACAGCTAACAGTCAACAGTCAACAGTCAACAGTCATTGGTCATTGGTCATTAGTCATTAGT
>NZ_JAUBTN010000015.1:0-115442 GCF_036705055.1 Microcoleus sp. CZ3-B2
TTATCATTATTACCCAATTATATTTATGCACAAAGGGGTATTGACAAAATCTACTCCTTTCTAACTTGTTACCAATGGGCAGAGCCTGGTAACGAGTAAATTCGGGCCAACTGTCAACTGTGGAACGCTTCAAGTAGATTAATATCAATTTGAGTAGGGACACGGCACTGCCGTGTCCCTACAGAAAATCATTTAGGATTGCTATATGAGCGAACAAGCTAGCGAGTTAATCAAGCAGGGGATTTCGCAGTATCAGGCGCGCCAATTTGAGGCGGCGCTGGATTCTTGGCAGGAAGCGCTGGCGCTGTATCGGGAAATTGACGATAAGCGGCGATCGGGTGCGGCGCTCGGTAATATGGGCGTAGCTTACGAAGCGCTCTTGAATTACGATCGGGCGATCGACTGTTACCAGCAGCATTTGGTGTTGGCGCGGGAAATTGGCGATCGCCGGGGCGAGGCGAATGCTTTGGGAAATTTGGGGAATGCTTGCTGTGCTTGCTCAGATTTTTTGGGTGCTATTGATTACCAGAAACAGCGTTTGGCGATCGCGCGGGAAACGGACGACTTTCGATCTGAGTTGGAAGCTTTGGAAAATTGGGCGCTGGCTTGTGATGCTAATGGCGATTTACCTGGTGCGATCGAATGTTATCAGCAGCAGTTGTCGATCGCGCGCGCCCACAGCGACGATCGCGTTGAGCGCAGCGCTCTCAAGAATTTGAAGATTGCTTACAAGTATTTAGCAAATTACGAGAAAGCCGACGAGTACCGACAGCAGCAATTGGCGATCGTGCGCGCACTGTTTTTAACCGATAAAAATAAGAGTTTTCTACAACTTGCAGAAACAGTTGGTTTGAATCCCATCGAGGATTTTGCCGGAGCTGATTTAAGCGGTTTTGACTTCCACTACGCTGATTTGAACGGCGCGGATTTGCGCGAAACCAACCTCCAAGGCGCAGATTTAACCTTAGCGGATCTCAGCGGTGCATTGCTGAGCGCTGCACTTTTAATTGATGCTAATTTGTGCAATGCTAATTTGCGGGATGCTGAACTCAGCAGCGCGAATTTAAGCCGTGCAGATTTGCGGACAAAGCTACCTAGGGCGAATTTGAGCGGTGCAAATTTAGTCGGCGCTAATTTGAGCAGCGCTTATTTACCGAATGCGATTTTAGTAAATGCAAATTTAACTGATGCTAATTTAAAAAATTCTGATTTGAGCGGCGTAGATTTGAGCGGTGCTGATTTAAAAGGTGCGGATTTGAGCCGCGCTGAATTAAAAAATGCGGTAGTAAAAAACACGAGGTTTTCTGGTTGTTTGGGGCTTTCGGAAGCCGTGAAAGTTGAGTTGAGAACCAGGGGCGGAATTTTCGAGTAAAATGGGAATGTTGGTAATTGTAGAGGGTAATTAAAAGCTATGAATGCCGTAACTGCAAAACGATTCTCCATCGCCGAATATCACCGTTTGGCAGAACTGGGTTTTTTTGAGTCTGATAACCGATTTGAATTGATTCGCGGAGAAATTATTAAAAAAGCTAAAAAAACTACGTTTCACTCGGCTTGTAACTCGCTATTTCTGGGAGAGTTGTGCCTGATGATGGCAAAAAGTGCCTGCGTGCGCGGTCAAGAACCGATTATCTTGTCTGATGATAGCGAACCGGAACCTGATATGGTGATTGCTCGAAATTGTTCTGATAATTATTTATCTTCTCACCCAAAAAGTGCTGATATTTTGTTGGTGGTTGAGGTTTCTGATTCGACTTTGAAGTACGATCGCAGAACTAAGCTATCTCTCTACGCTGAATCGGGAATTTCTGATTATTGGATATTTAATTTGGTAGATATTCAACTGGAAACCTACAGCGAACCTTATCAGAAACAAACAGGTAGTTTCGATTATCGAGTCAAACGAGTGGTTTTACCGAATGAGTTTGTGGTAATTCCCGGTTTTCCAGAGTTGTCTCTGGATTTATCTGCGGTATTTCCCGGCTAGGCTTCCTGCGATGATATAATGCAAAAGTGCGATGGCTGCTTCCTTAGCTTGCGCCTGCGAACTCTTCACCAAAGTAGCACTATGACCGCTCAAACTCTCGCCCCGCCCCAACAAATTGTCCAGCTATCGGGTATCAGTTGGCAAACCTACGAAAATTTGCTTGCCGAAATTGGCGATCGGCAAATTCGACTGACATACAATCGCGGCAATCTTGAAATTATGGTACCATCCCCAGAGCACGAACGTTTCAAAGAAGTATTGGGTCGATTTGTGGAGATCTTAGCTGAAGAATTAGATGTAAAAATTGAACCTCTTGGTTCTACCACATTTAAGCGTCCTGAACTTAGCGGTGCAGAACCGGATAAATGTTTTTACATCCAAAATCTGAGTGCAATTAAAGGCAAAAAAAGAATCGACATGGATCGAGATCCGCCACCGGATTTAGTGGTGGAAATTGATATTACCAGCCGTTCGGAAAATAGCTTGCAGGTTTATGCGGATTTGGGAGTGCCGGAAGTTTGGATTTATAATGGAACGCGGCTCAGAATCAACAGATTTGAAAATGGAGAATACGTTGATTGCGAGATCAGTTTAGCATTTCCCAGCTTGCCGATATTAGAGATAGTGAGATTTTTGGAACAAGCAGAAACAATGGATTATTTGGAATTAATTAAAGCATTTCGGACTTGGGTAAAAAGCCAAATTCAGGCAAACCAATGACTTGCCGATCGAATCAAACAAAATTTACAATTTAAACCCGCGAGAAAAATCTGTGTTGCGATCGATTAGAGATGATAAACTAATTTAAATATCAATTACAATCTGGCAGAGCCAGCACTTTTCCCGATATGCGATCGCTAGAGTCTCACAACAAATATCCAGATTGTTTGTGGATGCAATTAGAAGCAATTCCCGTGCGCTCCCTTGCAGCCCAAACCGAGCAGCTCCACATTCACTTGAGCCTCAATTTTAACGAACATTGGGAACCCCTGCTAGGCGGTCGCGTCAAATTTGGCTTGCAAAGCGGAACCCTCAAGCTCAATCTGGAAAACTGCGAAATTCCCGTAGCATCGCGTCAGTTAGTCGGTGATTTCATGCTGTCGCCAATTCAAAGCAGCACGCAAGTTTTATTTACGGAAAGTCCCGCGGTAGTTCTAGAAAGCGAAACTGCGGAAAAAACCAAAGAAAATCCTGGCACTTTGTGTCACGTTTCCACCCTAGGCGACGATACAACGCCTACTTGGATTTTTGCATTGGAGCGCGCTGATTCTGTATTAAAAGGTTTGCTAAAAAGTGTTAGAATAGCAGAATTGACAGCCCAACCATTGCGAATTGCTGCGACTTTTGAAGTGGCCAAAGAAGATATTTATATCACAGATGCGGAGGGTTTGTGGCCCCACGATATTACGCCAAATCAACATTCGGTTTTAGAAAGAATCTTGACTATATATTTGCAAGCAAATAAACTCCAACCTGCTCTGAGTTGGGCGCTATTGTCCTACAATTTGCCTGCGGTAGAACAGCCCGAGGTGGAAATTTTCCCGGAAGCTGAAGCTAAATTGCAAGAAATGGTCGATCGCATCATCTCTGCTGAAACCGACAATTTTACAGAGTTGGCAAAAATCGCCAATCTCAATCCAGCACGAGATTTCGCGGGCGCTAACTTGCGCGGAACTACTTTGAATACAGTTGATTTTAGCAGTGCAAAGCTCCAGGGAACAAACTTCCGAGGTGCAAACCTCAGCGATGCCGATTTCAGCGATGCCAACCTGCAAAATGCCAAATTCGGCGGTGCAGATTTGAGCGGCGCTTTCTTAGGAAATGCCGATTTGAGCCGCGCCGATTTGTACCGCGCCAGTCTGGCTTTAGCAAACCTCAGCGGTGCCGATTTGAGCCGCGCCAATTTGCTCGAAGTGAACTTAACAAATACTAATTTCAGCGGTACGAATGTCGAGTCAGCAAGGTTTGGGAATAACTCAGGACTTGCGGAGGATGTGAAGTTGAATTTACAGCAGGGGGGAGCGATTTTTGAGGATGTTTAGTTCCTAAGTGCGAGAAGCCTTTCATCCATCCGCATCCCTCGTGGCACGGGCATCCCGCCTGTGCGATGGCTTCAAAAAAATCCCGTGAAGCGTAGCTATCCCGTAGGGAATCGACCATCATCAAACCTTGTAAAAAAAATCCCAGTTAAAATAGAACCATCATTTCCTATCAACTCATCTCCACATAAAAGTATATGAAGATAGAAGATTATCCACTTGCCCAAAAATTGATATTAGATGCTGAAGGCAACATTAGTCAAGTCATTCTAGATTATACCGACTATAAGTATTTATTAGAAGCTATCGAAGATAGAGGACTTCTGTTAGCTATGCGGGAAGTAAAAAATGAAAAGCCGTTAAATTTAGGGGAAGCACTTGCAGAACTGGAAACAGAATGAAAGTAGAATATCTGCCCAGTTTTTTGAAGGATTTATATCATTTCCGGTAACACCGGAATGATGTTGACTGTTGACTGTTGACTGTTGACTCGAATTTATTATTCCGATAAAGAGAGGATTTGATTTTAAAAGCTCTTAAAAGTACGCCTGCTTTTGTGCAAATCAAGGAATTTGCTTTTGTGGAAATTGCCAATGTTAATGATTTACAGACAATAGTTAACTTAAAAAAATTGAAAGGCGATGATAATGCGGATCGGTTTCGGGTTGGCGACTATCGAATAGGTTTTTATTTTGATGGCGAAACAGTTACTTTTGTAAGAGTTCTTCACCAGAAAGATATTTATCGCTACTTTCCACCCTAAAGCTGTTTTCAAGAAACAATTTGATTCAATAAAGATCGATCGCCCTTTTATCCCTATCCGTCCATCCTAGCACGGGCAAGATACCCGTGCTTCCGAATCAGGTCAAAAAGAGCGATCGCACTCCACCCAAACAAGCTATCCTTCTTCCTTCTCCTTAACAGGCGCGCGCCCAGAAATTACAATAAATCCCACCGACTCAAGGGTCATCTGCGGGCGGCGAATTCCCGCTAAAACCGCTTCACTCAACGCACTTTCGGTACTGATTTCATCACCCAAAACCGATTCTAAAAGTTGTTCCGATTTAGAAAGTCGATTCAATCGCAATTGCAATTGATTCACCCGGTTTTTGAGTTGGATTGCAGCACTGACAGCAGAATTATTGCACATTTTCACAAAAGCCTCGCGCCCTCGCAGCAATTCCTCGGATACCACCCGGCTTTTTTGACAAAAATCATCCCATTCCAACGGATCGACAAAACTGTCAATCAGCGAAGTACGATTTTTAGACAAATTATAATCCCGATCCGGGCCGCCTTTGCCTTTATAACCCCGCTGCAAAATCTGCAGAACTTCCGCATCTTCCACCAGAGACATCTGCTCGCTGCGAGCGTCTACAAACACAGTTTCAAAAGTTGGGATAAACAGAGCATCAGCGCGCCGCTGCAAAGCTTTCAAGTTGTAATTGTCGATGCTTTGTGCTTGCAAAACTAGAGCCGCAGGTTCCACATCAGTCTGGATAGAATAATTAAATTGGAAGCCGAACCACTCCATCCCTTCCGCAGCATCCCAACTTTGATCGTGCCGCCACATCGCAAAAGCTTGACCCCGATCGTCCCAGCGAATGTAAGAGCCAAGCGCATCGATCAATCCTTCTCCGATGCGGTAAAGAACGACATCGTTATTTTGATGAGCAATGCGGCGATTGTAACTACCGTACTGCTGACAATAAGGAATCAATCGAGTTCTCAAATCATTTGAAGGAATCAAGGTTTTTTGAGTGGGTTGATAGCGCATCAACCCTGATACTGTCGGATGTTCGATTTGTTTGAAGTGGAGAGCTTGACAAAGCCAACCTTCCGTCGCCCGCTGCATTTCTTTATGGCGGTCGTCGCAGTTTTCGAGGGATTCAAAATACTGAGATGCGCTGTCTTCTAGAGTGTCAATTTCATCGAGAACGTACTGTTCGTCGATTTTTGTTTTCTCTTGGGCGATTTGATTTTTGATTGATTCAATTTCGCTTGACAAGCCCTTTGCTCCCTCAGCAAACAACTTTGCTTCAAGTTCTAGCTGTTTTTGTTTGGCATAAAACTGAAGGCTGGCGATCGATTTGTTGAAGATATCGAAGCCGTCTTTTAAGACTTGAAACCAAGCTTCGTGGGGACTTTCTGGCAGATCCGGGCCTGCAAACAAACAAAATTGTACTCCCATTTTGCTGCCAATGCGATCGACTCTGCCGAGTCTTTGTTCTAGCTGGTTGGGAAACCACGGTAAATCGAAGTGAATTAACCAATCGGTTATTTGCAGGTTTACGCCTGTTTCTGCCGATCGATCGCAGACTAAGATAAAACAATGCGGCTCAGTCTTAAACCGATGCAGACTAGCCTCAACATCATCCGCAGACTTGCCGCTATCGTGGCTGGCGATCGCCTTTTTACCAAATATTTTACCTAAGTTTTCCGCAATCTCTTGACAAGTTGCCGTAAAACTGGTAAAAATTACAATCTTCGGGAAACGCTCGCCCGGAATTGGCCGTTTAATTTGCTGTTGAATTCTCGATAGCAAATCGCGAGAATTGTTGTGATACTCGCGCGGAACCTTCAAAGCAACTGCCAGAAATCGGAGAATGGCGATTCGTAACAAACTGAGTCGATCGAGTCCTTCCTGGGGCTTTTCCAGGGTATTGAGCAAGGTTTCCAGCATTTCCCTTTCTTCGGGAAACAGCGCTGTTTTGGTCAAAATTGCCGTGTCATTTTGTCCGAAGTCGCGATCGAGTTCTGGAGTCGATTTTTTCTGCAAACGAGCTTTGACAACCCGTTCTAAAACACTCAGCCAAGTACCAGAAGCGCGGAAAAACAGCAGAAAAATTCTCTGATATTCGCTCGACTTGGGAGCGACTGTGCGCCATTTATCGAGTACGGTTTGAATTTCCGACCACTGTTCATCATTCAGATCGTACTCAGTTTTGGGGACAGCATCTCGATCGAAAATCACATCTTCCACCGCATCCCGGCGGTTGCGAAGGATGCGGCGGTGGAGGCGGTAGGTATTGCTAACGTGAGTGCGAATAGTTCGGACAAGGCGAGATTGTTCGGCTGTTTCTGCGGTTTTCAAACAAGTTTCTAACTCGTTTACCAATCCCAGCAAATAATCATCTTTCGCAAACAGAGTGCGGAGTTGAGCTATTTTTGTTTGCAAAACAGCAGGCTTGGCTGTTTCTCGGAAATCTAGCAAGGCGCGACCGATTTCCTGACGGTTCTCCACTCTTTCTTTGAAACTCTCTAGGTCATCTAGACGGTAAGTAGTCGGGTCTAGCAAGTGCAGCATCGTGAGAAAATCTTGCTCGTGACCGATAACTGGCGTTGCAGATAATAACAATAAGTTATGGCTTTTTTGAGCGAGTTGCTGACATAGTTCAAAGGATTGTTGCTGATTGCGATCGCCCGAATTAGCCATTGCGGCCAGTTCCTGCGCTTCATCCACAATCAGAAAATCCAGGTTGGCGTTGCGGCTAATTTGATTGATTTCGCTAATAGCAACAAGCTGCACTCGGTCAGCAAAATGAGACAAATAGAATTTATTTTCTAACTCTTGTCGCCACTGTTCGAGCAAATATTTGGGAACCAGCACTACAGCGCGTCCGTTGGGATCGTCGAGTAGGAATTGGCGGAGAATTGTCCCGGCTTCTACGGTTTTCCCGAGTCCTGCTTCGTCTGCTAACAAATAGCGCACGATCGGGTCTTCTAGGACGCGCCGGACGACTTCAACTTGGTGCGGATAGAGCTCTATGTTAGCAGAAATTAATCCGGTCATGCCGCGGCTGACGGCGCGCTGTTCGATCGCAGATTGCACAAATGCCAATCGGCGATCGTGAAAATACGGTGTTTCTTGGCCTTTGACTGCTAAAATATCGATCGGATCGGCGATCGGGATATTGCAGCGGACGTAAAGTTCGGTTTCGACAGCTTGCAAACTTTGGCTGTCGGGGAGGTCAATTTCGTATTCTAATTTATCTTCATCCCAATCATAAATTCGCCCGATTATCCACCTTTCCTGAGTGTTACTCCAGAGGTAGCAGCGGGTTTGTCGCTGAAGTCTAGCTTCTTGTAGCAAACCCAACGCTATAGTTTTGCGGAAGCGGTTTTTTACTGAGCAAAAATATTCAATTACGGCATCGGTAGACGATACCTCGACAACTTTTCCGATTCCCAAATCGTTTTTGGGCGATCGAACTAACGAACCAACATCAATCATAATTTCAGCCTGACAATACTCACTAGAATACACTAACGCCTGAGCGACAAAAATAACATTAGTTTAGGTTCGCAGTCAGGACTTTAGTCCTCTCTTGGATGCGGACTAAAGTCCTCACTACAAACGGTTGATAGGTAATTACGATCGCCCAAAAACAACGCCGGCATTGCCAGATTCCCATTTCGGGTATTTGTGCATAATACTAGCGTAGATTTCCGAGTCTGTAAAGGCGGCTAACCAAGCTTCTAGCTGATACCAAGGCTGTTCGTTGAACCAATTTTTATCGGTATGAGCGAATTGACGAACAAAAGGTGCGATCGCGCGATCGGCCAATGCTACATTATTACCATACAAATATTCAGTTGCGTTTAACTTTGCATTGAGTTTTTCCAGATATACAGCAGCTTCATCTCGATGTACTTTAGCCTCAACATCAGCATAACGTTCCGGGTATTTATAACGGTCGAGATGATATTTAAAACCACTATCAAATTCAGCAATTAATGCTAGCATTTCTGCAACAGTACCTTGTTCTGGAATCAACCATTTTTCAGGATCGTGTTGTTCTAATGCCCACAACATGATATCAATACTTTCATCCAGTACCCGCCCGTCAACATCAATCAATATCGGTACAGTACCCTTGGGCGATACATCTAACATTTCTTGTGGCTTGTCTCGCAAAACAACTTCCCGCAACTCGCACACCCGATTGCTAACCATCAGCGCCAAGCGCGCGCGCATAGCATAGGGACAGCGGCGGAAAGAATACAAAATTGGGTAGTCAGTAGTCATTAGTCAGTAGTCATTAGTCAGTAGTCAGTAGTCAGTAGTCAGTAGTCATTAGTCAGTAGTCAGTAGTCAGTAGTCAGTAGTCAGTAGTCATTAGTCATTAGTCATTAGTCATTAGTCATTAGTCATTAGTCATTAGTCATTAGTCAGTAGTCATTAGTCATTAGTCATTAGTCATTAGTCATTAGTCTTCAGGAAGAATGAAGGCTTTAGAGTCATAAATCGGGTTTCTTGCTATATTTTACCGCCCAACCAGAGTTTTCAGAGAAACCCGGTTTCTTTCATAAACGCGCTAATACTAATTGAGTCAGAAACCGGGTTTCTTTCGAGATTTTACGCCGCCCAACCAGAGTTTTCAGAGAAACCCGGTTTCTTTCAGCTTAGTGTTAATACTAATTAATCTATAGCGGTTCAATCGCGTGGTGAGGTATGCCCTATGCCCTATGCCCCATGCCCCATGCCCTATGCCCTATCCCGGATAGTACCTCATCTTTCGCTAGAAAATCTATATCCCATTATCAACTTTTTCCTTAACATCATAGCGCGCGCCAATATGTGTTTGATTGCGGCTTTTAGCAAGCTCAATCTGACGCTGCCGTTCAGATAAGCCTTGTTTTTTGGTTTCAGTTTTCGAGTCATGACAATGAGGACAACTTACACCAACTACAAATAATTCAGAAGCTTTATCTTCCTGACTAATCGGGTGACGACAACCGCGACAAAGTTCGTAGTTACCAGGCTTTAACTCATGAACAACAGAAACCCGTTCATCAAAGACAAAACATTCACCTTCCCAACGACTTTCTGCTGCAGGCACCGTTTCCAAATATTTTAAAATTCCGCCTTCGAGATGATAGACTTCATTAAAACCTTGAGAACGCAAAAAAGCAGTAGATTTTTCGCAGCGAATACCGCCTGTGCAAAACATTGCTACCTTGGGTTTTTCGCGCAAAGCAGCTTCTTTGAGCGCCCATTCGGGCAAGTCGGAAAAGCTTTTTGTTTGGGGATTAATAGCGCCTGCAAAAGTACCCATAGATACCTCGAAGTCGTTGCGTACATCAACCACCACAACATCAGGATCGTCAAGTAGCTGATTCCACTCATCGGGTTTGACATATTTGCCAGCCATGAGAGATGGATTAATATCAGGTATTCCCATCGTGACGATTTCGCGTTTTAAGCGGATTTTTAGGCGGTAAAACGGGGCTTTTTCGGAAAAAGATTCTTTGTGAACCAAATCAGCAAAACGCGCGTCACAGCGCAAGAATGCGAGGACTGCGCGCACGCCTTCTGACGAACCGGCGATCGTCCCGTTGATGCCTTCTGCAGCCAACAAGATAGTGCCTTTGACGTTGTGGTTGTTGCAACAATCGAGTAGCGGTGCTTTGAGGTCGGCAAAATCCGACAGTTCAACGAACTTATATAATGCAGCGGTTAAGAATTTAGCCATAAATTGAATCGATCGCACTAATTAATTTTCATAGAACTATGAAAATTCAGTTAAAGCGGGCGGTGGGGCTCGAACCCACGACGTCCAGCATGGGAAGCTGACATTCTACCACTGAATTACGCCCGCGCTTAGTCTATTGTACCTGCTTTTACTTTTGAGTTATTGCGGTCAAAAATGACTAGAGAAACATTATACAACAATTTTGCGATTCTGAGTCAACTATTTTGAGAATTAAGTTTCGGTGCCCGATCGCCCATCCAAACAAAAAAAGTCCTGCACCAAGGGCAGGACTTATACTTCTAGTTTTGAACCCGCGCCAGCGGACATTGTATAAACGCGGTTTCAACCGCCGGGGCTATTGGACAATCGATCGCCCGATCGATCGCCCTCAACCGTTAAACAAAGCGCAAAGAACTGCTGTCAAGGCCAAAGCCAGAAACAGGTTGGACGATCGCGATTAACTCATCCGCACCCCCAGTCTTCTTGAAAATAGCAGCACCCTCGGGCAATCCAGCCGGAGAAGCGCCGATCCTGTAGGTGCTGGGAGCGCCTTGAAGTTGGATGATATCGTTACTGGGGTTGTAGCCGACAATCAAAGCGTAGTCGCCAGCGCCAGTGCTGCTATCGATGCCGTCGCTGTAGTAGAACTCTGTGGCATTTCCCAGCAAGAAAGTATCGCTACCTTCAGCGCCAATCAGCGTATCGACTTCGCCGCGTCCGGGATTAGCACCGGTATAGTCAACACCAACCAAGATGTCGTTACCTTTTGTGCTGTAGAGGAAATCGTTGCCGCTACCGCCAAACAAGACATCATTATTTTCACCGCCGTACAGAGTATCGCTACCCTCGCCGCCGAGTAAAGTATTGTTGCCGAGTTCGCCGCCGAGGACATCGTTACCAGCGCCGCCAAATATCAAATCGTCAGATTTGCCGCCCAATGCGGTATCTGCACCGTCGCCACCGACAAGGGTGTCGTTGCCGAGGTTGCCAAACAAGAGGTCGTTGCCAGCATCGCCGAATAAGCCGTCATCGCCTTTGCCGCCAAATACGATGTCGTCGCCGCCATTGCCTCCTACGGTGTCATTTCCAGCGTTGCCATACAAGATATTGTTGGCTTCGCTGCCACCGATCGCGTCGTTGCCGCTGGTGCCCAAAACCTGTGGCAATTCGCTTGGTGCGGGCCTGTTGGTGAATGTGGGTGCGATCGGCTGTGCGATCGACAGTGCAGTCGCGGGCGTGAAAGGTGGAGGTGTTGGTGTGGGTGTGTTTGTGCCCGGTGTGGGTGTGTTTGTGCCCGGTGTTGGTGTGGCTGCCGGTGTTGGTCTTATAGGAATAGGAATAGGCGTTGTCCCTGGAGTTGGGGTTGTCGCTGGTGTGGGCGTTGTCGCTGGTGTGGGCGTTGTCGCTGGAGTTGGGGTTGTCGCTGGTGTGGGCGTCGTCGCTGGTGTTGGGGTTGTCGCGGCCAGGATATCGGCACCCGATAAATTACCCACAGTTTCGATGAAGCCAGCACCTTGGACAGTCGGCGATGCACCGAAGAAGTCTAAAATCACAACGTCCTTAGCAGGGTCAGCGATTCCGTCTTGGTTGATGTCGATCAGCAAGCTAGTACCTTGTCGGCCCAAGCCTGTACTTCCCGATGACGGCGACAGCGACAGCGTAGTGCTGGTACTGATCTCGTCGTTAAAATTCACAAAGTCTAAGCGATTGCTCCCGCCAGTATCCTGAATTTGAAGTTGACTCTGCCCGTTCGCCCGCAACAAATAGCGATCGTTACCTGCACCGCCTCGCAGCACACTCCCACTGATAAATCCAGCGAGCGTATCATCGCCCGCACCGCCTTCTAAGGTGCTATTAAAACCACCACTGAGATAGTCATTGCCCGCACCGCCATCCAAGGTGCTAGGCCCAGAGCTGAAAAGGGTGTCGTCTCCCTCGCCGCCGGCCAGGCTACCGATTGCATCCAGAAAATCATTGCCCGCACCGCCATCGAGGGTGTCAGTGCCATTGAAGCCACCAATCAGGGAATCATTGCCCGCACCTCCACTGAGGCTGTCATTTCCATCACCGCCTAGCAAAGTATCGTTGCCTTCTAAGCCCGCGATGGTGTCGTTGCCTGCTAAGCCTGAGATGTTGTCATCGGCTGAAGTGCCTGTCAGGTTGTCATCGTTTGGTGTTCCGGTGAGCGCATTAGTTCCGGGTGCCGCCGTAGCCTCCGTTAAATTAGCAGCCAGGATATCGGCACCCGATAAATTACCCACAGTTTCAATGAAGCCAGCACCCGCGACAGTCGGCGATGCGCCGAAAAAGTCTAAAATCACAACGTCATCGGTAGCCCTGATGATGCCGTCTTTGTTGGTGTCGATGGCTAAACTCGTGCCTTGGCGGCTCAATCCCAAAGTGCCCGATGAAAGCGACAGCGACAGCGCAGTGCTGGTGTTGATCTCGCTGTCAAAATCAGTAAAGTCTAGGCGATTGCTCCCGCCAGTATCCTGAATTTGAAGTTGACTCTGCCCGTTCGCCCGCAACAAATAGCGATCGTTACCTGCACCGCCTCGCAGCACACTCCCACTGATAAATCCAGCGAGCGTATCATCGCCCGCACCGCCTTCTAAGGTGCTATTAAAACCACCACTGAGATAGTCATTGCCCGCACCGCCATCGACCGTGCTAAACCCAGAGTCGAACAGGGTGTCGTCTCCATCGCCGCCGGCCAGGCTACCGCCACCATTCAGAAAGTCATTGCCCGCACCGCCATCAAGGGTGTCAGTGCCACTGAAGCCACCAATCAGGGAATCATTTCCGCCACCTCCACTGAGGCTGTCATTTCCATCACCGCCTAGCAAAGTATCGTTGCCTTCTAAGCCCGCGATGGTGTCGTTGCCTGCTAAGCCTGAGATGTTGTCATCGGCTGAGGTGCCTGTCAGGTTGTCATCGTTTGGTGTTCCGGTGAGCGCATTAGTTCCGGGTGCCGCCGTAGCCTCAGTGAGATTAGCAGCCAGAATATCGGCACCAGTGAGGTTGCCCACAGTTTCAATGAAGCCAGCACCCGCGACAGTTGGGGATGCGCCGAAAAAGTCTAAAATCACAACGTCATCGGTAGCCCTGATGATGCCGTCTTTGTTGGTGTCGATGGCTAAACTCGTGCCTTGGCGGCTCAATCCCAAAGTGCCCGATGACAGCGACAGCGACAGCGCAGTGCTGGTGTTGATCTCGCTGTCAAAATCAGTAAAGTCTAGGCGATTGCTCCCGCCAGTATCCTGAATTTGAAGTTGACTCTGCCCGTTCGCCCGCAACAAATAGCGATCGTTACCTGCACCGCCTCGCAGCACACTCCCACTGATAAATCCAGCGAGCGTATCATCGCCCGCACCGCCTTCTAAGGTGCTATTAAAACCACCACTGAGATAGTCATTGCCCGCACCGCCATCGACCGTGCTAAACCCAGAGTCGAACAGGGTGTCGTCTCCATCGCCGCCGGCCAGGCTACCGCTTGCATCTAGAAAGTCATTGCCCGCACCGCCATCGATGGTGTCAGTGCCACTGCTACCAGTGCCACTGCCACCAAGGAGGGAGTCATTGCCCGCACCTCCACTGAGGTTGTCGTCTCCTCCACCGCCAGACAAAGTATCATTGCCGTCTAAGCCCGCGATGGTGTCGTTGCCTTCTAAGCCTGTGATGTTGTCATCATCTGGGGTGCCTGTCAGGTTGTCGTTTGAGGATGTACCAGTTAATACTGCCAATGTTTTTTTCCTGCTTACGATAAACAGGTGGGGGCTAATTTTGAGATTAAGCGCCACACCTTACTTATCTATCAGGGGTTTTCCTCAAAAATTATGCAAATTGTCAAAGTTTTTTTTGCGAGATTTTTTTTATTTTATTTGCGCCAAAAGATGTTATAGTTACTACCTTCATATTTGAGCGATCGCCAAAATCTGTATCTACGCACCGATCGATTAACTGAATTAAACAACGAAATGCCGCTCGCGACACCGCAGTCGGACACCGCAGTGCTTTTTCCATACCGGGAGGATATTGTAGGTTATTGTGGCCATACGCAGGGCGATTCCCTACGGGATAACTTCGCTTCACGGCTTTTTGGTATAGTAGAATTGTGACTGTAATGTCGATCGCAATCTCACAGAAACCGACACCAAACAACTGATATCGCCGACAGAATACTTTCTCAATTTTGCCACAGATAATATTGATTCTCTGCCTTCACAATCTGGTTAAATGATAGGGAGTAGGTTTTAAGGATCGAAAACTTCATAACTTAAACACCTCCTAAAGTCCTCTCTCCTGTAAGTTACGATATCAAAGGAAGCACAGCCTCGCCTATCTGCATTACCAGGCTCTTCCTGGTAACGAGCAATCGCTTAAGTTATTAAATTTTCATTCCTGATATCGAGATGTGCGCGATCGAAAATTCGATCGCCCAACATCAGGCATTGTTTCTCAGTGAGCAACACTATGTATAGATTCAATATATTGCTCAATTTCCTCATCCGTCAAACTAATTCCATTCTGCCAAAGTTCATATTCACTGAGATCGATGTCCTCATTCCAAACCAGCCCATAACCACCAGGTTCAATTCTAAAGTTTCTGAAAAACCCAGGATTGCGTAAGTCCGAAAACATTGGATTATCTAATAATTTAGAAATGTCATATTTTCTGATTTCTGAATTGGTAAATTTAACAATCAAGGTGCTATCATCAATAGCTTTAGCCGAAACAATGCGCTCAGGTTTCATAAAAAAAAAATCACAGTTATTTTAACGGTGGAAGTTTACTAAATTCTTGGCTGTTCCACATATCCAGCAGTTCTTTTTGGTACAGCGCAGCCCATTCTAATACCAGCTTTTGGGCCCGATTCGGTAAATCTCCTTCAATAATCTCTAAAGACTCAATGGCTATCAAAGCATTGTACTCACCGTAAACTGCGTGAAAATGAGGAGGTGCGTGATCCCCAAAGAAAATTTTGATGATGATTCCGTAAAATCGTGCAACTTCTGGCATAAAGCTTCTCTAAACGACTAGATAAGGATTATTGTAACCAAGTTCAGGGCCCAATGAGATTTGAGATTGAAGGAATTTCTAGCGAATGTCGATCGCAATATCACAGAAACCGACGCCAAACAACTGATATCGCCGACAGAATACTTTCTCAATTTTGCCACAGATCATATTGATTCTCTGGCTCCACAATCTGGTTAAATGATAGGGAGTAGGTTTTAAGGATCGAAAACTTCATAACTTAAACACCTCCTAAAGTCCTCTCTCTTTTAACTTGTCAGATCAAAGGAGACTCTTCCTGGTAACGAACAAATTGCTGAGGCTCGATCGGCTTTAGAACATAGAGCCTCCGACTCTGCATTACCAGGCAGAACCTGGTAACGAACACAACGAGCAAAACCAGTCTTTTGTCCCTTAACATGAGCCTCTCGATACCCCCTAACCCGACTTAAGAAAGCGGGAAAAGAGTCTTGTCAAAGTCCCCCGACTATCCGGGGAATTTAGGGGAATTTGGCTACTGCTAAAAGCGAAATTTCTCAGGGATTTAAGGCTTAAATTCACAGCTTCTAGGCTGTACCATTTCCCTAGCCAGAGAACTTCGATCGCCCTTGACGTTTTTTCTTCCCCCGCACCAAATTAAAAATCCAGATTTGCACACCATCCATATAAGTAAACACCACCGGAATCACCACCAAAGTCAACAGCGTGGAAGTCATCAAACCGCCAATTACCGCCATCGCCATCGGGCTGCGAACCTGAGAACCAGCGCCAATTCCCAGCGCAATCGGTACCATCCCAGCAATCATCGCAATAGTTGTCATCAAAATCGGCCGCAACCGCGCTATTCCAGAATCCAGCGTCGCCTCATACGTCGGTTCGCCTTCCTTCTGATTCATAATCGCGTAATCCACTAACAAAATCGAATTCTTCGTCACAATTCCCATCAGCAACACCACCCCAATCAAAGCGTACAAACCGAGGGATTTTTGTCCCACCAAAAGTCCCAGCAGCGCGCCACCGAGAGACAAAGGTAAGGCCGCCATAATTGTGATCGGATGCAGGAAATTTGCAAACAGCAACACCAACACACCATAAATAAACAATACCGCCGTTCCCAGAGCCCCCGCAAAACCGCTGAAAATATCCTGCATCACCTTGGCATCACCCGAAGATTCCTGTTCCACACCGGGAGGTAAAGGATTCATTGCAGGCAGTTTCTTTACCGCCGCCGAAGCTTCTCCTAAAGTCGTACCCTGCAACAAATTGCCCTCTACAGATACTTGACGGGCTCTGTCGTAGCGATCGATCTGAGAAGGCCCGCTACCCAAAGCAATATCCGCCACCGCCCTCAACGGCACCAAAGTATTATTTTTTCCCGGTACTTGCAGGTTCTTAATTGTTTCGATATCGCTGCGAAACTGCGGCGCTAACATCACATGAATTGGAATTTGTCTGTCAGCTAAATCAAATTTAGCCAGATTTGAATCAACATCTCCAATTGTTGCCAGAGATGCAGTGCGAGCAATTTGTTGCACCGATACACCCTGATCCGCCGCCCTAATTGGATCGGGTTTTACCAAAATCTCCGGCTTCACTAAACTCGCGCTCGATTCTACCTCAATCAGCCCTGGAACTTGCTTCATTTGTTGCGTCAGAGATGCCGCAGTTTTGGTTAAAGCTTCCGCATTTTCGCTCTTGAGGACGATCGACATTTGCTTCCTACCGCCCACACGTCCTTGAGCAAAACTCAGCCGCACGCCCGGAACATCCCGCAGTTTCGGCCGCATTTCCTCCTCAAACTTCTGTTGTCCGATCCGTTGATCTGCCGGCTTTAATTTCACGTACAGACTGGCTGAATTTACGCCACCCGCGCCCCCTCCGCCGCCACCCGCGCCCCCGGAGACAGTCGGAGCGCCTTCAGTCTCCAAAACGCTATCTACGGCTGGGTGGGCGAGCAATAATTTAGTTGCTTCCTGCACTGCTAAATCTGTCTGCTGCAAGGTGGAACCGGGGGGTAATTCGATCGAGACAGTAGAAAGTCCGGTATCATCGCGATCGATAAACCCTGTCGGAATGAAAGGTATTAATTGAACGCTGCCGAAAAACAAAGCAATTCCTAAAATTAGGACGATCGCCCGATGCTTCAGCGCCCAAGTCAAAAGCCGGCGGTACTGATAAGAAAGTTGGTCTTTTTTGAGTTCCTCATGATGCCCTTTCTCCTTAAACAAATAAGCCGCCATCATCGGAGTCACGGTTCTAGCTACTAACAGCGAAAATAACACCGATGCCGAAACCGTCACCCCAAAAGGCCGAAAAAACTGACCCGGAATTCCCGGCATAAAAGCCACCGGTGCAAATACCGAAACAATTGTCATCGTCGTAGCAACGACAGCTAAACCAATTTCAGCCGAAGCATCCAAAGCAGCTTGATAAGCCGTTTTCCCCATCCCGACGTGCCGTTCGATATTTTCAATTTCGACGATCGCATCATCAACTAATATGCCAACCACCAGCGACAGCGCCAACAAAGTCATGCTGTTAAGCGTATATCCCACCATCCTCAGCACAGCAAAAGTAGGAATTACCGACAGCGGCAAAGCCACAGCAGCAATCAAAGTTGCCCGCCAATCCCGCAGAAAAATAAAAATAGTAATAATCGCTAAAGCCGCCCCCAAAATTAAAGCATCCACAGAAGCTTGATAAGAATCTCGGATGTGATCTGCTAAGGTATAAATAAGTTCCAGCTTCACATCCGGCGGCAAAGTTGTTTCCATTGTCTTGACAGCTTCCCGCACTGCTTCTTCCACAGTCACGAGAGTGCTGCCGGTGCTGCGGAGGATAGAAAAAGCCACCACGGGTTTGTTGTTTAGCCGCGCGCCCTGACGCGCTTCTGCATAGCCTTCGTCAACTTTTCCCAAACTAGAAAGCGGCACAAAACCGCCTTTGGGCAAAGTAATTTGATAAGCTTTCAACTGTTCGATAGTTTTGGCACTGCCGAGGGTGCGGACTGTTTGCTCGGAATTGCCGATTTCAGTTCTACCACCGGGAAGATTGATATTGAAATTGCGAATTTGGTCGTTAACTTGGGTAGCTGTAATGCCGAGACTTTGCAGTAATTCCGGGTTCAAATCAACTCGAACATCCTTGTCTCTGCCTCCGATTCGCTGCACTTGAGCGACACCTTTAACGGATAGGAGGACGCGGCTGATGTTTTGGTCGATTAATTCGCTTAACTGTTCTACGGTTTGGCGATCGGAAACCACGGCGTAGGACATAATGGAACTACCCGCAAATTCCACCCGCTTGACAACGGGATCATTAATATCTTGCGGCAAGTTTTGGCGAATTTGGGCGATCGCATTTCGGACATCATTCGTAGCGCGATCGCTATTTGTACCCAACAAAAAGTTAACTGTCGTATTAGAAGAACCATCATTAACAGTAGAAATAATGTGGTCAATATTCCCCAAGCCCGCCACAGCATCTTCTACTTTTTTCGTAACTTGAGATTCAAGTTCTGCTGGATCTGCCCCCGGTTGGCTGACAGATATCGAAACAGAAGGGATATCGATATTAGGTGAATCATCAATGCCTAAAACGGGAAATGATACCAAACCCCCGATTGTCAGAATTAAGAATAGAACAATCGTGGGGACTGGCTGTTTGATCGACCAAGCCGAAATATTGAAAGACATAATGGGAAGAAGGGAAGAAGGGAAGAAGTCAGTAGTCAGTAGTCAGTAGTTGTTAGTTATTGGTTATTGGTTGTTGGTTGTTGGTTGTTGGTTGTTGGTTGTTGGTTGTTGGTTATTGGTTGTTGGTTGTTGGTTATTGGTTATTAGTTATTGGTTATTAGTTATTGGTTATTAGTTATTGGTTATTAGTTATTGGTTATTAGGTGTTTAATGTTGGTTATTTAATGTTAGTTGTTGGTTGTTGGTTATTGGTTGTTGGTTATTGGTTATTAGTTATTAGTTATTGGTTATTAGTTGTTGGTTATTGGTTATTAGTGCTGTCCCTTCCCCCGAGCTTTCTGTCCAACGTCATCAGGAAGAAGGAATAATTCCCTTCGGCGAAGCTGAGCGGGTGAAAAGAAGGAATAAGGAATAAGGAAGAAAGAAGAAACTAATTAACTAATCGTAGGGTGCGTCAGGGATAAAGTTAATCAGCAATCTCTGAGAAAACATTTAGCCTTGATGCACCCTACAACCACTCACTAATAACGTTCGCGATCGCACTAATGACTAATGACTAATGACTACTGACTAATGACTACTGACAACTGACTACTGACAACTGACTACTGACTAACAACTTTTACCCGATCGCCATCCTTCAGATAACCAGCCCCAGCAATAACCACGCGATCGCCCGCTTTCAACCCTTTTTTAATCTCAACCTGAGCTTTCGTCAAATCGCCAACCGCCCCTCCAGTAATCTCCCCAACTACCACTTTCTGAGCCTGCACCTTGTCCTCGCCCACAAGTTTGTAAACAATAGAACTGCCGTCAGACTGCGGTAAAATAGCCTTAGCAGGAACTTTCAAACCTTGCTCCGTCGCCGTCGAAATCGAAGCGCGCAAAAACATTCCCGATCGCAAAAAATCGCTTGGCGGCAAATCAATTTTCACCGTAGCTTGGCGATTTTGCGGGTCAACTAACGGCGAAATCTCTCGCACAATTCCCGACAACTTAATCCGCTTGTCAGAATCTGAAGTAATCTGCACGGCTGTTCCCGGCTGCACTTGCGAAATCTGAGTTTCCGGCACTTTCAATTGCAGTTCTAGCTTGTTTCCGCGAATAATCGAAAATAGTTTTTGACTCCCCGAAGAAACATCCCCAACACGACCAATTCTTTCAGCAACAATACCGCTGTCCGGTGCTCGGACGATCGTTTGTGAAAGTTGAGTTTCTAACTGTTGGATTTGGGCATCATTGCTGCGGACACTTGCTGCGTTGTTCCCCACATTTGCTCTAGCGCTGCTGACAGTTGCGGCCGCCGTATTCACCTTAGCGCGGGCACTGCTGAGGGCCGCTTGCGCCGTACTGATATTAGCTTCGCCATTAGCTACTTTAGCTTTAGCCGATCGCACTTCTTCCGCTGCTTTGTTCTGTTCTTCCAAAGCTTTATTCAAATCAGCCTTAGCTTTGTTCACATCTTGAAGAGCAGTTTCTTGCTGGGTTTTGCGCTGTTCCAAATCTTGTTGGCTGATTACTCCCTGCGCCGCCAAATTGGAAAAACGCTCTACATCTCTTTGAGCTTGAGTTAATTTAGCCTCGGCCGAAGCAATTCCCGCTTTAGCTTGATTCACGCCAGCTTTAGCTTGTTCGACACCTGCTTGGGCTTGGCCGACACCGGTTTTAACTTGCGCTAAGTCAGCAACGGCTTTTTCCACGCCAGCTTGAGCCTGTTCGACACCGGCTTGGGCTTCTTTTTGGCTTGATTGAGCTTGCTGCACCTGAGCTTGCGCTTGGTCTACTGTAGAATCGGCCGATTGTCCTTTAGCCACCGCTGCGGCAATTTGCGATCGCACCACCGAATCATCCAAAATCGCCATTACCTGATTTTTTTCTACCGCATCCCCTTCCTTCACCAAAACCTGTTGGATTTGCAAGCCGTTGGCTTGCGGCAATACCGGCAGCAAATCGTAGGGGGCCACAGTCCCCGTCGCTTCGAGAGTTTTAGCCACATCGGCCGATTTCACAGGCGCGACTGTCACCGTTTGGGCCGCCGTCTGTTGAGCAGCCGCTGGGGCTGTAGCGGCCGGTTTCGCGCTCTTCTGGCCAGCAGTCAAGTGTACCGCTAGCAGAGTTGCAGCTACGCCAATCCCCGCGCCCGCCAACACCGTCGGCCACCTGATTTTTTTGCTGGGCCCAATTTCCGGCTCTTCTGGTTCCTCAAGTTCTGATTGTTCCCCATCTTCTGGAACTTCTAGGGATCTTTCTCGTTCATCTTCCTCACCAGAAAAGTGCCAGCTAGATCGGTCTGAAACTCCACTTTCAGGCCCATCGGCTATTGAATTTTTGTCGCGCCCGCTTTGCACGGGGAGAAGCGGTTGCTTTTCTTCCGCTTCTGAAAAAACTTGATTGGTCACTTTAGTTCCTCCCGCCGGTTTGAGCCCTTGATTTTTTCAATTGTAAAGAAAGATTGCAATTTTTATATTTAGTTTATTTTAGCCGAGGGCGCTAGTAATGTCGCGTCCTCCTTTTGGGTGAGTGTGAGGCGATTTCACTTGACGGCTGGCCGATCGCCGGAGAGTTGCGATCGACATTTAATTCGCCCAGGGTTCCTCGCCGAGTATTATTAGCGTGATTTGGAGCCTGCGGGCGATCGGGCCAGCCCTGTCTGTAGCAAAACAATTTTCTCGTCACCAACTGATCCTCACAGAATTAAGCCTAATTTTGAACGAATTATTGCTAAAATCAGGCACATCGGCTAAAAAGTTGTACCAGTTTAATTGACAAAAATCATAATGAACAGTGTTTTTTCTCCCGTCCAACAGTTGCTAATTACTTGGTTGCTAGTGCTAGTAACGGGATGGTTTACCCTAACTGCGATCAGTTATGTTGGGGAACTGGTCAGCATTTTAGTGACAGCCGGACTGATTGCATTCTTATTAAATTATGCAGTAGCAAGACTTCAAGTATTTTTGCCGCGGGGAGTAGCTGCTGCGCTCGTTTATTTAGTTGCGGGTTTGCTAGTATTAGTAATTGGTTTAACTATTGTACCGCCTGTGTTCACCCAAGCGAGTCAGTTAGGGGTAAGGTTCCCGGACTTGCTGGAGTCGGCGCGGCAGCAGTTAGGTGAATTTCAAACATGGAGTGCCGATCGCAATTTGCCCTTCGACGTGCAAATATTGGAGCAGCAGTTATCGGCGAAAGTACAGGAGCAAGTACAGGCGATCGCAAGTACAAGTTTAGGTTTAGTCGTAGGTACTTTTAACTGGTTTATCGACTTAATCTTTATCCTGGTAATTTCATTTTATATGCTCTTAGACGGTAAAAGAGTGTGGCAGGGTTTGACCAGTATTTTTTCCCCAGATATTCGCTATGTGTTAACCGAAACTTTGCAGCGAAACCTCCAACGATTTGTATCGGGACAGTTGCTGCTGGGACTATTTATGGCGATCGGACTAACTCTCGCTTTTTCGTGGCTGCAAGTTCCGTTTTTTCTGTTGTTTGCCGTGTTTATCGGATTGATGGAAATAATTCCGTTTATCGGAGCGACGCTTGGAATTGGAGCGGTTACTATAATTGTAGCATTTATCGATTGGTGGCTGGCGCTGCAAGTGTTGGCAGTGGCGATCGGTCTCCAGCAAATCAAAGACAATTTAGTCGCCCCCCGAATCATGGGGAATCTCACCGGATTGAGCCCAGTAATTATTTTCACAGCTTTACTCTTAGGAGGTAGAGTAGGAGGATTGTTAGGAGTTATCCTGGCCATTCCCCTAACTGGCGTTGTCAAAAGTATAGTAGAAATCTTACTCAATCCCAAATTGCCTCCGCAAACAGGCTCGTTTTTCTACAACCCTTTTAACGGCGAGGAATTGAGTCAAACAACGGATCGTGAAACTCAACTAATTTTGGTTCCAGATGAAGAAAAATAGTCTAAGGTTCGCAGTAAAAAATTCTGTCCGTAAAGTTTTTATCAGTCACGAATTCAGCCCTTGCTACTGATTTATTTAAGAAGGACTTGCATTCCGAACGATCGAACCTTTTAAGCAAAACTTGCTCGTTACCAGGCTCTACCTGGTAATGCAGATTCGGAGGCTCTGCATCTCTTTCTCTTTACCTCCCTGCTTCTGAAAACATAGGATTTGGGCAGATGTTTAAGTTATAAAATCTTCGTTTCTTAAGAAGCACTAAAGTCCTGACTACGAACTTTTCAATAAGCCCTAAAATCCTGACTACGAACCTTTTAAAAGGACTAAAGTCCTCACTACGAACCAACTTAAAATCTCAAACCTAAAACTTATGAAATGGTGGCAAAATCTTAGGCAAAATCCTCTGGCTCGACTGGGAGCAGTGGTATTGTTGTTTTTTTATACAGTCGCATTTTTTGCCGAATTTGTGGCCCCCTACGACCCCTACGACTCTCAATTAAACGGTTCATTGTTGCCGCCGACTCAGATTCATTTAAGCACCAAAGACGGGCGATTTATCGGGCCTCACGTTTATCCGACCACTCAGGGCCCAGTAGACGTGAATACGGGCGCTCGCGAGCTAATTGTAGACTGGCAAAAACCCTCTGCTGTCGGTTTGTTTGTCAAAGGTTCTCCCTATAAGTTTTTAGGGATTTTACCTTTAAATATCCACTTGTTTGGAACTACCGGCCAAGCCAAAATCAATATTTTAGGCACAGATGAACAAGCTCGCGATCAATTCAGCCGCCTAGTACACGGTAGCCGAATTAGCCTCAGCATCGGTTTAGTTGGTATAGCAATTTCTTTCCCCTTGGGATTGTTAATCGGAGGAATATCCGGTTATTTCGGCAGTTGGATTGACAGTATTTTAATGCGATTCGCCGAAGTATTGATGACGATTCCCGGACTTTATTTATTAGTAGCCCTAGCAGCAGTCCTCCCTCCCGGATTAACAAGTGCTCAGCGATTTATATTGATTGTGCTGATTACTTCATTTATCAGTTGGGCGAGTTTAGCACGGGTAATTCGCGGTCAGGTACTGTCAATAAAACAGCGAGAATTCGTACAGGCGGCGCGGGCTATGGGTGCGAATCCAATTTATATTATTGTCCGCCACGTTTTGCCACAAACTGCAACCTATGTTATTATTTCTGCTACTTTGTCGGTTCCGGGTTTTATTGTGGCGGAGTCGGTTTTGAGTTTAATTGGTTTGGGAATTCAACAACCCGATCCTTCTTGGGGAAATTTGCTATCTCTGTCTACAAATGCCTCAATTTTAGTGTTGCAGCCTTGGTTAGTTTGGCCTCCGGCGACACTGATTATTTTGACAGTTTTGGCGTTCAATTTATTGGGGGATGGGTTGCGGGATGCTCTCGATCCGAGAAGCATTCAAAGGTAATGGGTAATGGGTAATGGGTAATTAAGAATTAACCTATTTGTAGGGCGAGCTCACCAAAATTTATATCATCAAATCCCAGAACTGAAAAACCCACCTCCGCCCCAAGAATGAATCGAAATAATCTCAATTCTCAAGGTTGATGTAGATAATTCGCGGTGTGGGGGCGGGTTTATTAATATTTGGGATGTGAAGGAAAGATTGTTGGTGAACGCGCCCTACGGAATTATATTAATGACCACTAACCACTAACCACTAACCAATAACCACTAACCACTAACCAATAACCAATAACCAATAACCAATAACCAATAACCAATAACCAATAACCAATAACCAATAACCAATAACCAATTATTTAAGTATTGAGAGGTAAGCGGATGGTAAAAGTAGAACCAACGCCGACTTGACTGTTTACTGAAATATTGCCGCCCATCATTAAGCAAAAACGCTGGCTGATTGCTAGTCCCAAACCTGTACCGCCGTACTTGCGTGTGGTAGAAGCGTCTGCTTGGGTAAAGGGTTGGAAAATGTGCTGCAATTGGTCTTGATTCATTCCAATTCCTGTATCTGTACAATTAAAAACTAAAAATTCTTTAGAGGAGTTTGATTGGGCAGAATTTTCTGCCGTTTCAGAACGGTTTTCTGCTATCGCTTCGCTGTTGTTGCGGGCGTTTTCTCGGCTGGCGGTGAGGGTAATTGTACCGTTTTGAGTGAATTTGGCAGCATTGCTTAGCAAATTTAATAAAATCTGCCGCACTTTGGTAATGTCACCGTACATACTGCCAAGATTGGTAATTTCTTGTAAGTTTAAAGTGTTATTATTTTTTTCGATTAGTGGGGTGGCGGTGTCGGCTACTTCTTCGATCAAGGCGGCGATGTCGAAGGTTTCTAAGTAAAGATCCATGCGGCCGGCTTCGATTTTAGAAATATCGAGAATGTCGTTAATTAGTGACAGCAAGTGTCGGCCGGATGTGCGGATTTTGTCTAAATCTGGGGTTATTTCGTCATAGCCCAATTCTTCGGTTTCTTCTTGCAGCATTTCGCTATATCCGATGATGGCATTGAGGGGTGTTCGCAGTTCGTGGCTCATGTTTGCTAAAAATGCGCTTTTTGCGGTGGAGGCGGCTTCGGCTGCTTCTAGGGCGACTTGCAAGGCGTTTTCAAAGACTTTGCGATCGCTAATATCCTCGACGCTGCCTTCGTAGTAGAGTACCTCACCGTCGGCGCTGCACACTGCGCGGGCGCTTTCAGAAATCCAAATTATGCTGCCGTCAACGCGGTAAACTTCTGACTCAAATCCTGATATTTGTCCGCATTCTTGCATCACTTGCATAAACTTCTGGCGCTGCTTAGGATTGACGTAAGCTTGCTGTCTGATGTTTGTGAGATTTGATGTCAATTCTTCGGGAGTTGCGTAGCCGTAGATGCGGGCTAAAGCTGGGTTGACGCTCAAGAATCGGCCTTCTGGGGTTGTTTGAAAAATGCCTTCGACTGCGTTTTCAAAGATGCTGCGGTATTTTTGTTCTGCTTGACGCAGTGCGTTTTGTGTTCGATCGCGATCGCTAGCTTCGATCGCCAATGATACCAAATCTGCCAGGGAAGCAGCAAAATTTTGCTCTTCTACTGTCCAGTGGCGAACACTTCCCACCTGTTCGATACAGATAACTCCGACTGTTTGGCCTCCCAGTCGCACTGGCGCATCTAAGGTGGATGTGATGCCGTTTTCGGCAAAGTAAGATGTCGCTAATTCTCTAGTTCTGATATCTGAGAGAGCGTTGTCGGCTGCGATCGTCCGGTCTTCTTCCAAAGCTTTAAAATAAGCTGGATAGTCTGCTGCAGCGATTTCCACACCCTGGGAGTGCTGCTGGTTGCTGCACCAAAATTGGTCGAGACATTGCAGTTTCGAGCGGCCCTCATCGTACAACCAAGCTCCTGCTCCTTCTGCATTTAAGGTACGAGCCGCAGCTTCAGTGATTTGCCTCAAAGCTACTTGCAAATTGCCTCGATATAGCACTTTATTTCTGGCTAATTCTACCAAAACTGTATTTTGTGTGAGCAATTGTTTTTGTCTCATCCGCCGCAGCGATTCGGCTCGCTTCTTTTCGGTAATGTCGCGGGCTACCAAAATTACGGATGTTTCTGACAGCGGCGAAATGCTGGCGGCAAAACAAACTTCGCGTTCATCAATGGTTAAATCGTACTCGATACTGATAGTTTGCTGAGTCTCTAAAGCTGCTCGGATATGGCTGGTAAAATTGTCGGCTGTAGCTTGCGGAAACATTTCTCCGATAGTTTTGCCCACTAATTCTTCGGCTGGTTTGTATAGCAGAGACATATTTGTGGGCGCGATTTTCAAGTAGCGGCCGGTGGAGTCCAAAACTATAATTAATTCGTTCATGGCTGCAAACAAAGCCCGCAATTCTGCTTCGGTGGCTTCGAGCTCGGCAGTCCGCTCTGCTACTCGCTGTTCTAAATTGGAGTTGGTTTGTTCTAGGGCGACAAAAGACGATCGCAATTGTCTGGCCATCTGGTTGAAAGACTGAGCTAAAAGACCGAGTTCGTTGATGCCTTTGACTTCGACTTCGCCGTCTAATTCCGAGGATGTGAAGTCGGAGGATTCGGACATTTTTGTTAATGCTTTGGAAGCTTCTAGCAATCGGGTAATCGGTTGGACAACCCAGCGAGAGGTGAAGATTCCCAGGGCGATCGCCAATATGAAGGCAAAAAAGCACAATAAGATAGTTGTGCGAGTGTTGGCGTTAATTTGCTCCATAAAGTCTGCTTCCGGGATGACCACTACGATCAGCCAATCGAGGCCGCGGCCGTCTTGCAGGGGAGCGACCGTAATGAATTGACGTTTGCCGTCTAAATCGAAGGTAAACTGTCCTTGGCTGCTAATTTGTGTAAAACTGCCAAATTGTTTTTGCAAGTATGTGGATGCCGATCGAATGAGCAAATTTTTGCTTTGTGTCGCCAACAGCCGTTTTTGTCCGTCTTTGGTTGTGACAAAGGGCAGTTCGTCCGTGGAACTGGCGACTATTTCCCCGCTGCGTTCGATCGCAAAAACTTGTCCCGACGGGCTAATTTTGATTCTTTTGAGAAAATCGCTGATTTGAGAAAGAGTCAAGTCAATTGCCAGAACCCCTTGCAGGCTGCCCGTTTGGTTGTAGATGGGCATCACCGGCGTAATCCCCAGAACTGGCGCTGCAGTGAAGACGTAGATCGGAGACCAACTGGCTTTTCCTGACTGTTTGGCAGCTTGATACCACGGTCTTGTACGGGGGTCGTAGGGGGCGGTTTTAATTAGCTCTGTGCGATTTCCCTGGCTGTCGAGGCGATAAATTTGGCGGTTGGGAGCGGTTGATTCGTCTCTGATGTATACTAAGTCTTCGGCTTCGCGTTTGAGCAAGAGGAATTTGCCCTGTTCGTCGCCGTAGTAAATGGTTGTAGTTCGATCGCTCAGCTTGGTCTGGTTCCACAAATAGCGCTCTAAATTGGGGAAATCTTCCGGGTTTAAGTTTCCCGAAGCGATCGCAGCAGTATTCATTTGCAGAAACAGGTGAGACACATCCCCAAAACTGCGGAAATTTTCTTTCGTCCGGGCTGCGACTTCCAAGCTCAACCTAGTAGCAAGGTTATTGACGGTTTTCTGGCTGTTGCGAAACGACAGCCATCCCGTTACGCCGACTGCTACGGAGATTTGTACCACCAGGGGTATCAACAAAACTAGGCTCAGTGACATCTTGGGCGAGCTTTTCATCAGACAACACTGCTCAGACTTTTCAATAACATCAATATTCTTGCACTTACCAGGTTTGCGTATCGTTTATCGATTAAAAGATGCCCTAGATATTATAAATTATCAAGTTGCACACCAATAGTGAAGTGCCGTGGCCTGCCGCTCAAAACTTGGTTGAGGTTTCAACAGCTACTGTAAAAAATTATAATATTAATTGTGCCACTACTTGTGTGAATGCGCCGATCGCGATCGGGGACACGGTGCCCAAAACTCACACCCGATCAAACATAATACAACTGCAGGCAAGCTTTGATCCCTTAATTGATCGATCGGTCCCAATTATTATTTAACCTCAAACCTCAAATTGTCTAAAATCTACAATTCTCTCATTTTCTCCGGGTGCCGAACGCCAGCCTTGTCCCTGCTGAATAAAAAATTGATTCTAAATTTTTCTACCAAGCCATCACAAATGTAAGTTATTTGACAATCCCCTGTTAAAAAATTTGCTATTAATAAAATAAGGGGGCCAAATCCCGATCGCGCCAAAAGAGGTTGAACAGTAGACAGTAGACTGTTGACAGTTGACAAACGGACGATCGCTTGCGCCCCGCTCCGCTACGACCTTTTAGCAAAACAATACTTCTGGAGGATGACATGAACTATACATTTGAAATCCTGGGCGTATCTCCAACTTTATCATTTTTTAACCAGCAGCAGGAATTGCTGCAACAACAGCAACCGTCCGGTGTAGAATACTTGGGAAACCGGAAGTGCACTCTCGACTCCTTTGTGGCATCCGTAGAGATAGTTTCTCCCTATCGCGGCTGGGATGTCGATCGAGTCGTAGACACCGTAATTAGTTTCTGGTTTCACAACTCCGAGAGCATCCAGTATTGGAAGGACAGGTTGCAGGATGCCGGCAGCGAAAACTTGTTAGTCGCCAGAGTAGGCGACATCAAGTCTTTACAAGCCGCATTTGAATCGCTGCTGGGCGAATAGGAAAATTGGTCATTAGTCATTAGTCATTAGTCATTAGTTGTTGGTTGGCTGTTATTGGTAATTAATTATTGGTTAGTTGTTATTGGTTGTTGGTTAGTTGTTATTAGTTAGTTATTGGTTATTGGTTATTGGTTGGCTGTTATTGGTTGCTAGTTATTAGTGATTCCCTATCGAACGTCTAACGTCATCAGAGGAAAGAAAGGAACCATGCTAAATTACCAACTTCTAATAACAACTAACGACTGACAACTAACAATTAACAACCAGTAGCTAATAACCCACAAGCAACAACGACAACCAATAACTAATAACCCACCAACAACGACAATCAATAACCAACAACTAACCAATGACCAATAACAACTAACAACTAACAACTAACCAATAACCAATAACAACTAACCAAATATTATGTCTCGTTCAAAAGCCCTGCAATCTTATATTTTTGTCCGCCTACTCCTAGCACCGCTAATGTTGTGGACAATCACCACAGCAGTATTTTTGCTGCTGCGGGCCACTCCGGGCGACCCCATCGATGCAATTCTCGGTTCGCGAGCTCCCGCCGCCGCCAAAGCAGCAATGCGAACCCAACTAGGCCTCGATGCACCCCTGTGGGAACAATATCTTAAATACATGAAAGACTTGTTGGGCTTCGACTTGGGAACCTCCATCACCACTCGCGGACAAACCGTCTGGCAAATTATCGGAGATTATTTCCCCGCTACAGTGGAATTAGCAGTGTGTAGCATGGCCATAGCTTTAATTGTCGGTATCAGTATCGGTTCCCTCGCAGCATCCCGCCCCAACACTATTTTCGATGCAGCAGGCCGTTTGTTTGGCATTATCACTTACTCGCTGCCGGCTTTTTGGGCTGGCATGGTTTTGCAGTTGATTTTCGCGGTGCAGTTGGGCTGGTTTCCCTTGGGAACCCGCTTTCCCGTCACATTAAGAGCCCCCCAAAGCTACACGGGACTTTACACTGTAGACAGTCTCCTGAGCGCTAACCCGGGTCAGTTTCTCACCAGTTTGCATTATTTGGCACTTCCGAGTTTGACGCTGGGCATTCTTTTGAGCGGCATTTTTGAGCGAATTGTCAGGGTGAATCTCAAGCAAACTTTGCAAGCAGATTATGTGGAAGCAGCTAGAGCTCGCGGCATTCCTGAATTTCAGATTTTATGGGCTCACGCTCTGAAAAATGCGCTAATTCCGGTGATTACTGTCTTAGGATTGACTTTTGCTGCACTGTTGGGCGGCGCTATTTTAACCGAGGTTACTTTTTCGTGGCCGGGGCTGGCAAATCGCCTTTACGAAGCGATTAGTTTGCGGGATTATCCAACTGTTCAAGGTATTGTGGTATTTTTTGCTGGGATTGTGGTAATTGCTAGCATTGTAATTGATGTTTTGAATGCTTACATCGATCCGCGCATTCGGTACTAAATAGTCAGTTGTTAGTTGTCAGTGGTCAGTGGTTAGTTGTTAGTTGTTAGTTGTCATACCAAATCCGGGTTTTGGATACCCTTTATGAACCAGTCGGCGCAGGCCGACTTTGTTTCTGTAGACGCGGTTTCAACCGCCGGATCATGTTGATCAACCAGTCGGCCTGCGCCGACTTTGTTTGACTCTTCCGCGTTTCAACCGCCGGATCATCTTTGTTTGACTTTCTGGCGGTTTGAACCGCCGAATCATTTTTCTGCGTGCGCCAAATGTTGCAGCCAAAATGAGCCGCCTAAGAAAGAGCGATCGAAAATATCGGCTTTTAGACTCAGGACACTTTGCAGTTTATCGGCAATACTAGAGCAATAAAAAGCAAAATTTGAGGAAAAGCTGATGAAATTATTACAAATAACAGTCGCTCTATCGGCTGCTTTAACCCCACTAATGGCTGAAGCTGCCTTTAGCCGCCCGATGGTGGACGCAGGCAACTTTCCCAGAGCCTCAAACCCCCGAGTAGACGTGCCGGTTTGCTTCATCGAAACCCCAAGCGGTACAACTTTTGATTTAGTCAGATTGTGCGGCACCAACGCCGAGCCCCAAAAAACGGCTCCCGCCGCCGGCAACCCCGCCAATGCTCCTGCAAACAACCGCAACGTAAGTAATCCGGCTGCAGCCCCGAACCCCAACAGCGTCACGAGAGATGCTGTGGGCACTCCCATAACTACTCCTGGGAGTGCCAATCCCGCCAATCCCGCCAATCCCGCCAATCCCGCCAATCCCGCCAATCCCGCCAATCCCGCCAATCCCAACAATCTCAATCCGGGAACTTCGCCCAATCCCGCCAATCCCAACAATCTCAATCCGGGAACTTCGCCCAATCCCAACAATCCCAACAATCTCAATCCGGGAACTTCGCCCAATCCCGCCAATCCCAACAATCTCAATCCGGGAACTTCGCCCAATCCCGCCAATCCCAACAATCTCAATCCGGGAACTTCGCCGAATACCACTCCCAATAATCTCAATCCGGGAACTTCGCCGAATATCACTCCCAGTAATCTCAATCCTGGAACTTCGCCGAATACCACTCCCAGTAATCTCAATCCGGGAACTTCGCCGAATATCACTCCCCGGAGCAACAATTTGTCTCCAAACGGTGGAAATGGCAATGGCACGGGCACTTTTTGAACTGCCTGGGATGAGTTAAGCTAAGACATTGAAGTGCCGATTCCCTACCCTTCGGGAACGCTTCGCGAACAGGATAGCTTCGCTTCACGCGCTTGAGGATACCTATTGTGTCAAACTTAGTTCAACGCTTAGAAATAACTGCTCACCCGCAACTGGAAAAATCCCTTGGTTATCGAGGAGATAGCCGCTGGGTAGCCTGGGGTTGGGAACCAGACATCGACCAAATTATTTCCAGCGACGGCAAAACAGTCGGCACCGGCAATAATATGGCTTGGCTGGTGTTTTTGCAGCACGATTTAGTTCAGCCTGCTGTACGAGAATACAACTTCGGTGAGGGCGATCGCTACTGGCTGCTTTTAGACAGAGAAACTAGAATTCTCTACGCCGGCGAAGAGAAAGCAGTGCAGAATCTGCTCGAACAGCCGGAAAGTTTAGCTTTGTTAGCTTGTCTCGATGGCGGCCAGAGTTCGCTACCAAACCCTGAAACGTGGCAGCAAACGCTATCTAAACTAACCGCCAAAAAAGCCTTTCGCAACCTGACAAACGCCATTCCTTTCGGCATCGCAGCCGCTTTGATAGGTGCTTTAGGAGTCGGAACCGGACTCTGGGTTGTCCCGGCGGTGCAACAGAAACTAGCCGAAAAAACAACTTTTATTTCCCCAATTAGTTCTAGCGCCAACTGCGGGATTGGCGGTTCCGACGATTTTTCATCTTATGTCGGTTCGTCAAAGGGAAATAAAGAGCTTCACTTAATCGGGGTTTACGAAGCAAATGCCGCTCACGGGAACGGAAAAAGAGCGAAAAGCACTATTGAAGTCAAAGTAGAACGCCGAAACAAGCCAATAATTCTTGCACTTTCTGCCTACGAACCGATTAACTGGAACCTGAATGTAGAACCCGGAGCAGTTATCGAGAAAATCATTGTTAACGGATACCACAACCAAACTGTTTCTGGAGTTTCTGGAATTCCCATAGAAGAGCACAGTTACGAAGAAACCGGAGAGCATATCGGCAACTTTATCTACAAGTGGAATGCTACTCCTGAAAGTAGCGAAAATGACTCTCTAGTCACCAAATTGGAACAGATAAACCGCACAAGTTTAACTTCTTTTCAAGGATGCTATCGAGGTACGAACTTTAGTATTAAATGAGCGCAGCGACAGAAAGTGAAGAGTTAAAACCGAGTCCGATTGAATCAAAAAACCCGCGCGGGCGGGTTTTTTATTAATATTTAAAATTATTGATCTTTATATGGTAAAATATCGTGTCCGGTTGATTGCCGTAACAAAAATGATTGGTTAGTAGTGCGGACTAAAGTCTGCACTACGAAGCAGTTTTATCGTTTTTAATATACCGGACGCGATATAATATGCCGTGGTGTCGTTATCAATTGTCATATAATGTCAGGTAAATTTAACACCATCAATAAGGTTTGTAGTGAGGACTTTAGTCCTTCTTGATGCGGACTAAAGTCCTCACTACGAACCCTTTTGATTGTAAGTTTTTTTTCTGGCTCACTATCAATTTCTAGTTCTAACAATGCTAATAAAAACTCTATGAAATACTGGTACGAAACCCTCGCAGTAGCGCAGCGAATTTTAATTGAATTGGGAAGACGGCGGCGCAGCTTAGTATTGTGGAGTATTTTCCCAATTTCTATCTTGCTAATTAACGCTTTAATTTTAAAAGAACGGGCTAATCTCACTACAGACAAAGCCTTTGAAAGTGCCGCACCTGCAAGTTTAGTAGGAGCGGCTTTATTTTTTAGCTGTCTCGGCGGCAGCGTAGCAACGGTGGTTTCAGAGCGAGAACAGCACACTCTCAAACGCTTGTTTATTTCCCCCTTGAGCGGCACTTCTTACTTTTTAGGAATTTTTCTGGCTCACAGTTGTATCGGCATCGGTCAGGTAATCTTAGTATATGCGATCGCCTCTTTTTTCGGAGCACAATTTCAAGGCTCTATTCTATTAGGATGCGCGATTATTTTACTGAGTATTATATCTTACGTAGGAGTCGGCTTTATTCTCGGCACGCAGTTTGCGAGGCGCACTGAAGATGTCAACTCGCTAGTAGCGGCTTTCGGCGTTCCTTTGTTAATTTTAGGAGGGGCATTTTTGCCTGCTTCGCTTTTTCCCCAAACTCTGCTGGATATCGCCCAGTACAATCCAATTTATCACATGAACGAAGCGCTGATGGGTGTATGGGCTGGCGGCAAAGATTTTGCTGATATTGAATCGCACTTCTGGTTTTTGTTTATTTTTGCTATTTTAATGCTCGGAGGCGGATGGATGTCTTATCGGCGGATGTTGAGAGTGGAAAGAAGACTTTAAGTAAGACCGAAGAAACCGGGTTTTTTACTGAATTTGTGGGCGAAAGCGCTGTATTTGTCGTAAAAAACCCGGTTTCTAGCTAACTCTGTGCGATCGTACTATTAAACTTAAGGAGATGTAAAATTTTGCTGCAAATAGAAAAGCTCAATAAATCCTACGGCCGGCGTTCAGTACTTAAAGATTTAACACTGCACATTCAAACTGGAGAAATTTACGGTTTGCTCGGGCCAAACGGGGCGGGAAAAACTACAACTATCAATATTTTATGCAGTTTGCTAAATGCTGACAGCGGCAAAGTTTCTATCAATGGCGAACCTGTTTCGGAGTCTACTAAATTGTTAATAGGTGTAGCGCCACAGGAAAATTTGCTTTACAAAAGCCTTAGCTGCGAAGAAAATCTCAATTTTTTTGCTCAAATTTACGCTTTAGACCGGAAGCAGCGCCGCTATCAAGTTGAACAATGTTTAAAGGCTGTAAATTTGACTGATAGAGCTCAAAGTCCGGTGGAAACTTTGAGCGGAGGGATGCAGCGCCGTTTGAATATTGCGGTGGCTTTGGTACACCAGCCTAAATTAGTAATTTTAGATGAACCGACAACGGGTTTAGATATTGAGGCTCGTTATGAAATCTGGGAGTTGATTCAGCGCTTGCAATCGGAAGGTATTACAATTTTGCTGACTACTCATTTGTTGGATGAGGCTGAGCGTTTGTGTCAAAGAATTGGAATTTTAAAGAATGGTAGTATTGTGGCTGAGGGCAGTTTGGAGGAGTTGCAAAAACTGATTCCGGCTCAGGAAATTATTGTTGTTAAAACTGCGGAGGAAGAAAAGGCGATCGCCCGCGCTGCAAAATACGGTTTCATTCCCCGCCGCTACGGTAGCGATTTGGCTTTTTGGCTGCCGGAACGTTTGGAATTAAAAGAGATTATTTTGCTTTTTGATGGGATTTCTATTTATTCGATCGCTCGGTATCCGGTGCGTTTAGAACATATTTATGTCGAGGTGACGAAACAAAGCGAACAATGACACAGACAAGGGAGGATTGGCCCGCACTATCCACGAACCCTACAAAATTGTTCGCGCCGAGATAGCCAAAGCATCTGCATTACCAGGCTCTTCCTGGTAACTGTTGACTGTTGACTGTTGACTGTTGACTGTTAAGAGGGCGGGCCCGCACCATCCACCGCCCCTACTGACTGTTGACTGTTGACTGTTGACTCGATTTTATTATTCCGATGCAACCGGAATTGATATAAGTATCAGTTTAGACGGCTTTTGCCCACGATTGCCAAGTTTCCATCGGGCGGAAACCGACTGATTTATAAAGCTTTGTCGCGCCTGTCAAACTGTCAGCATCGACGCTGAGTTTAGCGGTATTTGCACCCGCTGCTTTTAAGGTGTGCAATCCAGCTAACAACATTGCTTTTCCTAAACCCATTTTCCGAAAGTCGCGCCGCGTTCCCAATAATTCAATCCAGCCGTCTTTTGTGCCGCTGCGGGGGTTTTTTTGGGGTTTGATTTGACAGTCGCAGAAAGCTGCAAATTTACGATCGCCCGAAACAGCAATTAAATCTAATTCCGGCTGATAATTTTCGTCTTGCATCCAGTAGCGCACGATTTCGGCAGTTAAATCGTGGTGGTTCCAGTGATCGATAAATGACTGGTTGAACATTTCTACCCAGGGTTGGATGTCTTGTTCTCCCGATACGTGTGTCAGCGCAAAGTCTGCGGGAAATTCGGGTGTGGGAATGGGTTCGGCGAGCGATCGCGCCATTGTGAGAAAATAGCGATCGACTTCAAAGCCCTGTTTCTCTAACAGTAGCATCAGATCGGTTTTATCCTCACGGCTGTAGGTGTGCAATTTTGCGGGCAAATTGCATTTTTTTCCTACTTCGCCCAGGCGTGTTTCTCCCCATTTAATTATGTCTTTTTCTAAGCCTTCACCCCGTACATTTGGATGCACGTAAAACCAGAGACAAGCTTCTATTTCATCGGTGGAATCTGGCATATCTAACAGTGCCAAACCGATGAGTTTGCAGTTACCGTCTTCCCACAATTGGACATCGCGGGCTTTGTCGAGTTGGGGGGCGTCAAGGATCAGCTTTAGTTCAGTTGCTGAAACTTCTTCGCCTAGTCGATCGACTGTTTCGCAATCATCTATTAAATTTGCGATCGCGCGCCAGTCACTTTCGCCCTTATAGGAGCGTGTTGTCAAGATATTCATAAAAAACTTACAATCCGTAATTTCGGAATGTTCCTGTTAATCGGTATTGGCAAATGAGTAGAGTAATTCTGACATTTTGCACAAATGTCAGTAACAGTCAAGATGGCTGTTCCACAAAAAATCTATTTAGGATGTAAGAGGCCAGAAAGCCTGTTACACAATAAATCAATGTTTTTTTGGGGCTGCAGCAGTCCGCACCTCAACTGATTTTATTATTAGAGAATGATGTTGATAAAACTCATAAACCTGTTTATATCACCCAGGCTTTCAGGTTTTATCTCATAGCGCAATCATAAAAATTGGTTAGCCCATTTGGGCAGTTTTTTTTATTGAAGTCTGTGGTTAGAGGAACGCCCAACCTTTGCAAGCAGCGTCCTCGAAGTTATCAAAGCTGGTGCTTAAGTAACTGTTGTTTAAATAAATTTAATGCAGCTAAGTAAAGAAGTTTTCACCCCCACCGGGTAGTTGATTTTTACTTTTGCTCTATCTTACAACAAATCCTCTTTCAAGAATTTGTTGCTGCTTCTTTTAACTCACCCGATCGGGGGAGGGGAACAGTTGAAGTTCTTAAAAAGTTCCCTAAGTCAACTATAACCGCTCAGGTTTTTTTTGGCAACTTCGATCTGAGGGGAGTTTTGTTAGTATTAGCCCGATCCTGGTTGAGACGGCAGAAGCAGCGCGCTTTGAAGCGTTCGTAAGTATAGTTTTGATAACTTTTTGCCAGACTTGAAGATTTAACTTTATCCGAACGTTAAACTGACGTTAAACTGCTTTCTGGGATTTGTGTGAGGTAAATATGCTTGACAACCTCGATTTAGATATTTCGCTGGATAAAGAAACCTATGAGACCAAAATCGAAGTTTTAATGCAGCAGTTGCGATCGCTCCAACAAACCTGCTGGGAAAAAAAAATGCCCGTAATCATCGTACTCGAAGGCTGGGCCGCTGCGGGCAAAGGCGCACTCGTCAAAAAAATGGTGGGTTACATGGACCCGCGCGGCTTTACCGTTCACCCGATTTGGCCGCCGTCAGAGGCAGAAATGGACTATCCTTTTCTGTGGCGGTTTTGGCAGAAACTCCCAGCCCGCGGTCGGATTGGCTTTTTTTATCACAGTTGGTACACTCATCTTTTAGAAGACCGGTTGTTCGAGAGAGTCTCCGAGGCCGAAGTACCGACAATCATCAGACAAATCAACGCCTTCGAGCGAATGATGGTAAACGACGGCGTGGCAATTGCCAAATTTTGGATTCATCTGAGCAAAAAAGAACTCAAACATCGGCTCAAAAAACTAGAAGACGATACTTTACAAGCTTGGCGAGTGCGGCCGGAAGATTGGAAACAAGCCAAAAAATATCAAGAATACAGAACTTTGGCCGAAGAAATGATAACTCAAACCGGCACGGGCCCGGCACCTTGGACGCTAGTAGAGGGCGACTGTCAGCGCTGGGCGAGAGTCAAAGTTTTAACGCAAATGGCAGCCAAAATTACAGAAGCCCTAGACAGACTCCCCACACAATCTGCACCAGTTCCACTGCCGCCTCAAGAAAGGTTGCAACCCACCGAACCAGACTTGCTCGCCCAAGTAGATTTAACTCTATCCTTGTCGCCAGACGAATACAAACACGAACTTCGCGAAGCACAAACGAGTTTTGGCGAACTGCAACAAAGCATCCACGAAAAGGAAATCCCCGTTTTAGTGCTGTTTGAAGGTTGGGATGCGGCCGGTAAAGGAGGTGCGATCAAACGTTTGACGGACATCCTAGACCCCCGCAGTTACTCCGTCAATGCCTTTGCTGCGCCGACGGACGAAGAAAAAGCTCACCACTATCTCTGGCGCTTCTGGCGGGAGTTGCCGACTGCTGGTAAAATCAGCATTTACGATCGCAGTTGGTATGGTAGAGTGCTCGTCGAACGAGTCGAAGGATTTGCCACCGAACTCGAATGGCGTCGAGCTTACCAGGAAATCAACGAATTTGAGGAGCAACTCACCAGTTTCGGTTGTGTCTTAGTTAAATTCTGGCTGCACATCAGTCCCGACGAGGAACTAAAGCGGTTTACAGACCGACAAAATAATCCATTTAAACAATACAAACTCACTCAAGAAGATTGGCGGAATCGAGAAAAGTGGAATTATTATGAAGTGGCGGTAAATCAAATGATTCAGCGCACCAGCACGCCGACAGCTCCCTGGACGCTAATTGCGGCCGATAACAAGTATTATGCTCGTGTTAAAGTAATTCAAACGGTAACGCAGGCAATTCGGAATCAACTGAAACGCCTATAAATTGGGATTGGTAAATGGGTAACAGATAATGGGAAAATAGCAGGCAGCAGAAAGCAGGCTGGAATTACCAATTTTACAGGCTGCTGGCTCGCTCCATTAGCAATTACCAATCAACCATTACCAATTATCAATTACCAATTAACTCTCAGCAATCTGTAACCCGCCCCAAAACGGGTACCGTGTCCCGACTATCTTGTTTGGAGATCCTAACATTTTAGAGCGAAGTGCCAGCTCCCAGATTTATCTGTGGAGTCCATCTAAAATCTAAAATTATTCAATTCTTCAATCGATTGACTGGAAGTAGCGGGCTTGCAGCCTGCAACCAATAGTTGAGAGCTGAGGGGAATCGAACCTTTCTGAGAAATGCGATCGGACTGGGTTATTGGCAAAAATTAAAAACCACCGATACCAGTATTTCCTCGCGCAGCTAAATGCGCGATCGTTTCCAGACTTCCGTACTAATTTATGAAGACACAGAATATTGCAAGATGCCAGAACTTTTAGCTCGCATTCTATTTCTATTCCTCCTCTTCTCACTGATCAAATCGTGGTGGGATCAATCAGGAGGCAAAGACAATCCGTTAATAGACAGGCTGCGCGTTTTGCTGCTGATCAGCCTTTTGTTCCTGGCTTTTTTCGCGCCAGACACGCCAGTCGGAGCAGCGATTTTCGGCCTCATAGCCTTCTTCTTTAAGCCGCTGGGTTTTTCGATCACCCTGCTGGTGATTGCATCGGCGCTGATCACCAACGGGGGCATCCGCAACCCGGCACCGAGAATGATCCTGGCAGCACTGCTAGTTTTGATCCTTTCGAGTATGCCAGTTGTCGCTTACTGGTTCGCCGATCAAGCTGAACGGGATGCGGCTGCTCGCACAGTTTGCTGCGACGAAACAGCAGCGGCGATCGTCCTCCTCGGTAAGGGAACGACTAACGGCCACACCGCCAACCAAGAAGCGATTCAAATGGCAGAGACAGGCAATCGCCTGCCCTACGCTGCCGTTTTGTACAAAAAACAATTAGCACCTTTGGTGATTGTTACCGCCGCGCCCAGAGCAGATTTACAGAATTCTACTGGCGAAGCTAAGGATATCAAGACTTTGCTGGCCACCAACATGGGCGTGCCGCGCACCAGTATCGTTCTCGACGATAACGGCCGCAACATACGCACCAGCGCCGAGGAAGTGAGAAAAATCCTCGACAGCCGCGGCGTTGGGCGTAAAGTAATCCTGGTAACATCTGCGATTCAGATGCGCCGTGCCAGCCTAGCTTTTGCAAATATGGGTATCCAGGTGATTCCCAGAGCTACCGACTTCTACACTTACCAGCCCGTGTCAGGAGGGAAATCGAGACTGCGCTTAGACGCGGCAGATTTTCTGCCTAATGCAGAAGCTTTGGTAACTACGACGCGAGTATTCGATGAATATTTCGGGTCTTTTTATTACTATATGCGTGGCTGGCAGGCTCCCAGAGCCTAAAGTGGCGAGTTGCTGGTGTTTTTCTGAGGCAACAGCGACTGCTCCCCAGATTGGTTTAACATCTCCTGAGAATGACGCCTTTGTGGGGAGCTGTAATTTCTGAGTCCTGCGGGGTCGCCGACGGCAAAGTTGGCAGTTAACAAGAACACGACCCAAAATATAGGCGCTTCCCACTCGGATTTTTTAGGGGCTGGCGCTTCTGGGGATTTGATAGATGAAACGTTGATTTTGATGTCTAATAAGCCCTCGATTTCTTTGCCTTTGAGAACTCCGTCTTTGCACACGCCCTTAAAAGTCAGGGGAGCGGGTTTTGGTGCTTCTTCTGCTTTTGCTGCTTCTGGCATTGTTTGATCCTGGTTTTGGTGAATCGGGTTGGGTAATCATTCTTAAAGGTTCGGGGGTTTTCCGGGCCGGATTCCGCGAACTCTTTCTGAGTTAAGTTAAATATGCACCCCGCCCCTGGCTGGGGATTAAACAGAAGAACCTGAAGGCGTTTCAAGTTACTGCTGGTTGGTTGTGGGTCACAGCGCTGTCAGCCAAGCTGCTTATTATATATCTGGGTGAAAGAGAGGTTTTTATGCAAAGACAGATTTTTTCTCAAAAATTGTCAATAAATTTATTATCTCCGCGCCGATGAAAATGTCAATACGCTTACAGCAGAGTTTGCTTGGGATCGCGTAAGTAACCGTGTTTCTGGCAATACCTCAAGTGGCGTAATTATTTTAAGAAACTGATTTCTGGCTGAGATAATTTTTATTTTGATAGTTTCAATATAAGATTGGAAATGACAGACTGCATAAGGGTTTAAAGTTTGCCTGCAGTTGCATTGTTTTTTTGAAACTGGTATCGAAAGCGCGATCGGACTGTTAATCTAAAATCTCAAACGATCCAAATGTAGGTGATGAAGTTTGACAATACATAGGTGTTTCCCGATCGAGCGCAACGGATCTTTCGCTGGCTGCTGTGATAGCTTTACACTCTGCGGTTTATTTGCGCCTACGGACTAATCGACAGTGAAAAAATCCACTAGCAAACTATCTTCCCTGCAACCAGAACAACTGGCCGCTTGGGCAAAAGAGGCAATTAATCGCAGTAAATCCGGTCAAGTCCCCGCATACGTACCTCTGCTTGCAGAACCCGAAAGAGAATGGTTTGCCGTGCAAATTCGGGCAATTGACGGTAACATTTTGAGCTGGGGCAGCATTGCTAAAACATTCCCGCTGATGAGCGCAGTCAAGCCTTTGGTGCTGCTTTATTTGCTGTGCGAATTGGGCGAAAAAACGGTTTTTGACTGCGTGGGCTGCGATCCTTCGGAAATGCCTTTCAATTCGCTGACTCAACTGGAAATAGATGGAGGAAAGCCGAGAAATCCGATGATTAATAGCGGGGCGATCGCCCTAGCGTCTCTGATTCCCGGTAACAATGCTGTGGCGCGCTGTCAAAACTTGCGAACTTGGCTGAACCAACAAGCAAACAGTCAGTTATTTGTTGACGAGTTAATGCTGGATTCAGTCAATCAAAAGCGGAATCAAAATAATCGGGAGCTCGCCTTAGCAATGCTCAAATTTGGTTATCTGCAAAACGCCGAAAATAGCCTTAGCAACCTACAATCGAGTTTGTTGTTTGTCGGGAACTGTGGAGGATTTGGCTAAGCTGGGAATGGTGTTGGTAAAGAGTGACGAAGCACTTTGGGAAAACTGCCGCACTGTCAAAGCGCTGATGGCTACTTGCGGTTTGTATGAAGCATCCGGTCGTTTTGCGCTGCGGGTGGGACTGCCGGCCAAGTCGGGAGTTAGCGGGGCAATGCTTTCGGTAATTCCGGGCGAAGGTGCGATCGGCTGTTACAGTCCGCCCCTAGATCGGGAGGGAAATTCTGTCGGCGGCTTATTTCTATTGAAACAAATAGCTAAAGCTTTGCGACTGAGCGTATTTGATTAAATAAGATTGCTGTTGAATTGCTCTTAATTTCCTTGAGTTATGGCGGGGAAATATTTGGCTATCTGGGATTGGGGATTTGGAAGGTCGATCGACCTTCTCATATCATATCCGATCGATTACCATCACAAAAACGGTTCGCAGTGGGGCGGGCAAATTACCCGCCCCACAACAAGATTGAGCTTAATATTGAGGAACAGACGAATCTACTTCTTGACTCCAAGCATTAATCCCGCCCTTAACATTAATCCCCTCAATTCCCGCTTCCTTCAAAAGGCCCAAGGCCTTCGCAGAACGCCCGCCCATTTTGCAGTGTGCAATCAAGCGATGCCCGTTCAACAATTCCTTGACTTTTGCAACACCTTCGCCGTGTTCGATATCTGGTAAAGGCACCAAAACTGACCCAGGAATTTGAGCAATTTGATACTCGTTGGGATTGCGAACATCCAACAGTACAAAATCCTTCGCACCGCTATCGATTAACTTTTTAAGTTCGGTGACAGTCATCTCAGGAATTTGCTGTTGTTCTTGCGCTTCCTGGGCTTTAGCTTGAGGAATGCCGCAGAATTGTTCGTAATCGATTAATTTTTCAATTACGGGGCGCACTGGATTCGGTCGCAGTTTCAATTCGCGGAATGTCATTTCTAGGGCATTGTAAAGCAACAATCTGCCGCTCAAGGTTGTGCCTTGACCCAAGATAATTTTGATAGCTTCCGTTGCTTGGATAGAACCGATAATGCCGCACAAAACGCCTAAAACGCCACCTTCGGCACAGGAAGGAACCATCCCTGGAGGGGGGGGTTCGGGGTACAAATCGCGGTAATTTGGGCCGCCTTGGTAGTTGAAAACTGTGGCTTGTCCTTCAAATCGGAAGATGGAACCGTAGATGTTGGGTTTGTTTAACAGGACTGCAACGTCGTTCATCAAATAGCGAGTCGGGAAGTTGTCCGTGCCGTCGATGATGATATCGTAGGGAGTGGCAATGGCGATCGCATTTTCGGAACTAACGTGAGTCTCGTACAAATCAACTTGACAAAAAGGATTAATTTCTAAAATCCGATTTTTCGCCGACTCAATCTTCAGTTTCCCAACCCAAGAAGTGCCGTGGATTACTTGGCGCTGCAAGTTGGAATGGTCTACAACATCAAAGTCTACAATCCCAATGCGGCCAACACCAGCGGCTGCTAAATACAGCAACAGCGGCGAACCGAGTCCTCCCGTACCGATGCAGAGTACGCTGGCTGCTTTGAGGCGCTTCTGCCCTTCCAATCCAACTTCTGGGAGGATGAGGTGGCGAGAGTAGCGTTCGTATTCTTGTTTGTTGAGCTGGATCTCGTCCAGATTAGGATTTAGCATGATATTCTGTTATAGGCCGATTTTGAATTATATCCTATCTAAATTTTTCGCATTTTTGCGTGTTTGTTATTTTTACTAACTATTTCTTAATCTGAGTCGGTTCGACTGCGACAATTTCCTCTGCTTGAAAGTAGCCCTCGGAGTCGAGACTCCAACTGCGGAGGTCTTGTGAACTGCCTTGTCGGACGGACACTATGATGTATGAGTATTGGGCCCATGCCAATGTGCGATCGCACTCCGAGGGCACTGCCGGACAATCCGTGTGAGAATGGTATATGCCGATGATGTCTAAATTGCGATCGCGCGCGTGTTTCATCGCCCGCAACATATCTTCAGGTCTAATAGCATATCTGCGTTGTTCTGTCAATTCTTTTTGTTCTGGCCAATTCTCTTCAGCTTCGGCACTCCAAGCGTTGTCAGTCGGCACAACTTCTACTACAGTTTTCACACTTTTTGCGATCGTACCTAACAATAAACCGCAGCATTCTTCTGGATAAGCGCTTTCGCCGTGGGTGCGGATTGATAACAGGTGTTCGGGGGTAAGTGCGATTTTTTGCATTTTATTTTAGGCTTTTTTTTAATGAACCGCGAAGGCGCTAAGGACGCGAAGGAAGAGAGGAGAAGGGAAGAGAAGGAGTTGATGTAAGTGTGTGTATAATTCGTGAATCTATGGTGGGCAGTGCACACCCTATCGGTTTATCTATGTGTACAATGTACGCATAATTTGTAACTGTAGGGTGTGCACTCCACGCCTTATATCAAATCCGGTAGCATCGTCCTGTATTCATATCTCTATTCTCTCTCTGTGTCCTCTGTGTTCTAGCGCCGGTTAAATCACCTGACGATGCAACGGTCAACGATATTACGGGTGATTGCTATCAAGTTGGTGTTTGCTGCAATTCGGGCCGTTCGTCTGGGACGATCGCATTTTCGACTGGACAGACTTGCAAACAAATGCCGCAGTCTATGCAGGTATCAAAATCAATCCAATACCAATCGGTTCCTTTGACGTTTTTGCCAGGGCCTGGGTGAATGCAAGCTACCGGACAAGCGCCGACACAATCAGCTACTCCCTCGCAAATATTTGTAACGATAGTGTGTGCCATGTTTCTATTTTAGATTTTAGTTTTTAGTTTTTAGATTTGACATTATATCATGTCTGTCTAATTACAACAATACAATTGGTTCGTTGTGATGACTTTGGTCAAGATGGTTTTTGGCTGACTAAAGTCCTCACTACGAACCTGTTTTTTGCGGACTCAAGTCCGCACTATGAACCTGTTTTTTGCGGACTCAAGTCCGCACTACTAACCGTCTTTGTTATAACTAATTGGGGGGACGTGATGTTAGGAGTTAGCTTGACAATCGAGCTTAGTTTACTGTTTCAATTGTTGCAGCGCCTTCGGCATTTATCCAGGCAATTTGACCAATTCTACGATCGCGCGCGTATTCCCTGGCCGCCTCTTCGTTTTCCCTATTCTCTAAATCTATCTCTACCCGGATTGGGGGACTGGACTCTCTGAGTTTGCGGGCATAATCAAAGGCTGCTGCGGCTGCTTCAGGAGTTTGAGGCACGATCAACCATTCGCTGGCTGGTGTCTCTGCGGGCAATTGACCCTCTGTTAGCAATACTTGGTGCAAATCTTCGATATTCAGACAAAACCCGATGCCGGGGGAGTTTTGGCCTTGGGGATCGAAGAGTCCCAACAGTCGATCGTACCGCCCGCCTTGTCCTAAAACTCGCTGTCCGCTTTTGCTGCTGCTGACAACTTCAAACACTATTCCAGTGTAGTAGTCAAATGTTTGAATTAAACTCAAATCGAGGTGGATGTGAGATTTTAAATTGGGGATTTTGGCTTGACATTTTTCCAGCAGTTCGATCGCACTTTTGAGTTCATTTAATGCGGCTTGCTGCGCTACATCTAAATCCAGCTTCGCCACAATCTCCAATACATCTTCTGGGCGGCCGCGCAGGTCAAACAACAGCAGAGCTCTTTCTCGCAATTCGTCAGAAAGCGGCAAGGTTTCCAAGGCTATTCGATCGAGATTGGCGATCGCGTGGCGCACTTTTTGCCGCAGGTTTGGCGCAAACGGTTCTAGCAATGTTGCTGTCAAGCCCGCTTCTCCCAGCACCAAATGCCAGTCATCAATTTCTAGGTTTTGCAAGCACTCAGACAGCAGCAGCAGCACTTCCGCATCCGCAACGCTTCCCCCCGCGCCGAGGAGTTCTACCCCGGCTTGATAGAACTCCTGTTGCCCGCCGGAACCCGTATCTGTTCCTTTGCGGAAGACGTTGGCGTTGTAGTAGAGGCGCTGGGGCTGCCAGCGCGTCCCGGACATCCGCATCGCAGCCGCCCTGGCGATGGATGCTGTCAATTCTGGCCGCAAGCCGAGTTCTCCATCTTCGGCATCTTGGAGTTGAATTAAGGTCGATCGGTCGATCGCGCCCCCAGCCATCAATGTCTCCAGCCTTTCTAGAGTAGAGGTAATAATCCGGTGATAGCCCCAGCGGTGAAACACCTGCTGCAAGCGCCGTTCGATCGAAATTTTTTGAGCAACGTCAAGGGGCAATAAATCTCTTGCACCGGATGGGGGTTGGTGAACCATATCAATTTTAGAGTTTAGACTTTAGATTTTTAGATTGGGCTTAGAAGCTTAGCTTTAGGGACGGTGTTAAAGTCGAACGTGGCAAGCCTAACATTCGACTTTAACAAATTAAGGTGTCATATCGATTTTAGATTTGAGATTTTAGATTGGGCTTAGAAGCTTAGCTTTAGGGGACGGTGTTAAAGTCGAAGCAGGCAAGCTTAACCCTCGACTTTAACAAATTAAGGCGTGATGGCGTTGTGGTTTGCATGGGAATAATCATTTTCCCCGTCAGTGCGATCGGATGTGATATCACCAACTCTTGATGCTTTTGAGCAAGATCGCTTCACTGCTGAGCAGTTTACCAATTTCTAAATATTCCTGACTCACAACTCACAATTTCTCACTTCTTCTTCCCGCTAAACAAACTTGCAAAAAATCCTGGTTTGTCATCACCTTTTTTGGCTTTTGAGGCAGCTTGTTCGAGCTTTTTCTTAACCTCCAAAGCCGTCGGTTCTTCAGGATTTGATGCCAAAGCTTTGTTCATCTCAAGTTTCGCCATTGTCGCTTGATTTTGTTCGAGGTAACACATTGCTAACATAGCGTGAGCCTTGCTGTGTTTTGGATCGCGCTTCAGGGCTTCTCTCAACTCCAAACTTGCTTTAGCGTAATTTTTGCTGTCCATAAATCCTTGAGCTCGGCGGCAAGATCCGTCAGCCACCGAGTCTACTGGGGCTCTGGGTGGCGGAGGTGGCGCTGGGGTTGCTGCTGCTGGGGTTGCTGCTGCTGGGGGTGTTGCTGCTGGTTTTGTTGCTGCTGGTTTTGCTGCTGCTGGTTTTGTTGCGGTGTTAGTTGGTGGGGTTGCTGTTTTTGTGGGCGAACTGGTTCCATCCCCACCGCCAAGCCGTTCTTTTCGCAGCAAATAAACCATGTTTAGTTCGCTAATTTGAGCGATCGCCTCTTGCGTTTCCTCAACAGATTCGTACTGCTTGAGAGCTAGTTTACCCACTGCTGTTTTGTAAGCTTCTTCCAAATTTTTAGCGGTAGTTAACTCTTTAGCTGCGGCACTTTCGATGTGCATTTTTCCTTGTTCTTTAAGGACACGCTTACCAATGGCTGCTAACAGCAAGCTGTATTCTTTGCGATCGCTTTCTTTGGAGAATTTATTGTAGGCCGGATTGACCACTTTTGACAAAAATTGGTTGGCCCAATCTTTATCGGCTTGGCTTTCAAAAGAGCAAGTATCCGAATGCAAGCGGCGGGCAATTTTCATGTAGCGCTTGCGGATGTCGTTAAACTCGGCGTCTAAAGGAACTCCCAAAATTGCGTGCTGATCTGTAAAATCGTACTTGAACAACCCTTTTGTCATTTCAAAAGACATAACTTTTACTCTCGCTTTCCTGGCTTTTCACTATCCTTTAATGTAACTTGACTTAAGGGGTTGTGACCCCCGTATTACCCCCGATCCCTTGCTGTCGAAACGCTACTTCCATGAAGATAAGGGAGGAACTGACAGCAGTGCACCGCTTAGTTCGGCGTGTATTTTGCCGTTGGTGGCCAAAACTCGACCAGAGTTCATCTCAAAGGCACCGCCATCATAGGCTGTAACTTGACCTCCGGCTTCGGAGACGATGAGTACGCCGGCTGCTACGTCCCAAGGGGAGAGTCCCCGTTCCCAGTATCCGTCCAATCGCCCGCAGGCTGTATGTGCTAGGTCTAGGGCTGCGGAACCGCTGCGCCGCACGCCTTGGGTGAGGTGGGTGAGGTGACAGAATTCGGCATAGTTATTATCTGCTGTGGAGCGCCGGTCGTAGGCAAAGCCGGTCACTAGCAAGCTGTTTCTCAATTCTGAGCTTTGCGAAACTGCGATCGCCCGCCGGTTGCAAGTCGCCCCCAATCCTTTGCCAGCCCGAAACAATTCGTTATGAGAAGGGTCGTAAATTACGCCGATTTGTGGTATGCCGTCGATTAAAAGTCCGATCGACACAGCATAAAAAGGATATTGGTGAGCATAATTGGTTGTACCGTCCAAAGGGTCGATCGCCCACAGGTATTTGCTAGCTGCATTCCCTAATGAACCCGATTCTTCCGCGAGGATGGCGTGTTCGGGTACGTGGCGGCCGAGAATTTCTAAGATGACGGCTTCTGAGGCTTTGTCGGCTTCTGTGACCAAATCGCCCGATCGGCCTTTTTCTTGAATATTTTCTAATTTACCGCAGAAAGATTGCAGGACGGCACCGGCGGCTAGGGCTGCTTCGGTTGCTATTTCTAAGTAGTTTTGCAGTTGATTGTTTGTCATTTGTTAGTTGTTGCTTCTTAGTTGTTATTTGTTATTTGTCATTTGTTAGTTGGTGCTTCTTAGTTGTTATTTGTTATTTGTTAGTTGTTAGTTGTGAGTTGTGAGTTGTTGGTTGTTATTAGTCATGTTTTGCTGTCCCTGCCGAGCTTTCCGTCCAACGTCATCAGGAAGAAGGAAATCATTGCTCATGAGTTATTAGTAATAACTGAAGAGCTTTTAGTCTGTGACTAATCACCATTTGCCGATCGCCAATAACTAATAGCTAACCAATAACCAATAACCAATAACCAATAACCAATAACCAATAACCAATAACCAATAACCAATAACCAATAACCAATAACTACTGACAACTAACAACTGACTACTGACAACTGACTACTGACTACTGACTACTGACTACTGACTACTGATTTTGTTGACGAAATTCTGCGGGAGTTTGGCGCAAAGCTCGTTCTGGATTCCACAGGCCTTTACCCATGAGTCTCGCCCATTCTTGAGCGTTTAGGAGTCGCTGTTGATATTTCGTGTTGCGCGATCGCCCTGATGCCAAAACATAACCTTCTTTGACTAGCTGTTCGTTGAGCAAAATTCCATCTTGCCACAAGTAGGCTAGTTTGCGATCGAACTGGTCTTTCTCTTCGATGTCTGATTCTAACAATACCTGTTTTCCCCCAATTAGCTGTTCTAATCTTTGTTTGGCTGCTTCTCCCCAAGGCTGCTGTTGAAAATCTGGTGCATCAATACCAATCAGTCTGATTTGTTCTAATAAGGCGATTTTGTCGGCTGTGCTGATAACTTCGATTGTTTGCCCGCTGAGGATTCTTTCTACTTTGGCGATCGTACCTTGGGGCATTTCAGGTTTCTGGCAGCTAGCTAACAACACGCAAAGGGCGATCGCAAATAACCGATAAAGCAGCATTATTAATTGGGAATTGGTAATTGGCAATTGGCAATTGAGGGAAGCTACACTTTGGCGGGGAAAATAAAAGTTTTCTGTTTCGTAATAAATTTTCCCTTGTAGTGCTGTCTCGCCCGCGATCGGCTCGCTCTGGTATAATTCCGCAGTTACCGGATTTGAGATCATTCTTCATCCAAGGGCAAACCAACTCTAACCTTACCTTTACCGAAATAGCGACCGAATTGCAATTCATAAACTTCGTCTTCGTCCTGCGTCTCTACCTCAATGTTAGAACGGGGATAGCAGACGCACAGCAAAGCATAACCTTCTTTTTGCAGTTCCACAGAAAGCCCCATTGCTTCAGGCTGGTGCAGTTCCCCCGACTTGACGCGCACCGCACAGGCGGTACAAGCGCCGTTGCGACAGGAAAAAGGCAATTCTACTCCTTGGTTTTCCGCGCTTTGGAGGATGTAGCGGTCTTCGGGTACTCGCACTGTGTGGCGATCGCCTGTCTGTCTGTTATGAATTTTAATGGTGTAAGAACGAGTCATGGAATTTTAGATTTTAGATTTTAGATTTTAGATTCGGGTTGGGCAGGCAAAATCCTTGATATCAATGGGTTTGCGCTACGGCGAGGAGAATTCTATCCGCCCCGCGTGACACCCTACCCACATTAAACAACAAATTTATGCCCTTACCCCTTCCCAAATCAGATTTGTTCTGCTAAGATAGTTTAGCTGTGGCTAAATGAATAAATTTAGCCCTGGAGAGGTGGCCGAGCGGTTGAAGGCGCACGCCTGGAAAGTGTGTTTAGGGCAACTTAACGAGGGTTCGAATCCCTCCCTCTCCGTTTATAGCCTTTGTCAAAAAGGTAAGTTACAGGTTGAGATTACAGATTGGGGGATTGATGGATTGAGCGATCGATCCGTCAATCCCTTATCTTTTGCCAGAAATTTTATAAACCCGTCCCCGCCCCACGAAAAAACTTAAAAGTTAAGCCAGAGAAGTAAAATCCCTGGCTTAACTTAACCTGAAATATCAACAATTCTACTGCTTCATATCCGCCGGAAAAGCACCAGCTTTCACCGCCACAGTCACCGGTTGCCCGCCGCGACTCAACTCAAGCTGCATATCAGTGCCTACTTTACTTTTTTCGACAATTTGCTGTACGCTGCCAGCATCGCTGACTTCTGAACCGTTGATTTTTTTAATCACATCGGCAACGCGAACTCCAGCTTTTGATGCCGGAGAATCTTTCGCAACTCCCAGAACTAACACGCCTTTATCGTCAGTCAGCTTCAATTTAGGGTTGGGATTTTTATTGAATTGTGCCTTGATTTCGGGAGTAATGCTCAACATCCGAACGCCGAGATAAGGATGTTCGGCTTTTCCGGTACTTACTAATTGGTCGGCAATTTGTTGCGCCCGATCGATCGGAATCGCAAAACCCAATCCTTGGGCACCTTGAATAATCGCCGTATTCATGCCAATAACTTGACCGCGTTGGTTCAGCAACGGGCCGCCCGAGTTACCCGGATTGATGGCCGCATCGGTTTGAATAAAGCTGACGCGCTTGTCGGGAACGCCGACATCGGCGCTAGAACGGCCTGTAGCGCTAATAATCCCCACAGTCACGGTATTGTCCAAACCGAGGGGATTGCCGATCGCGATCGCCCATTCTCCCGGCAGTAACTCTTCAGATTTGCCCAAACTCACCACAGGCAAATTGTTAGCTTCAATTTTCACAACAGCCACATCAGTAACAGTATCTACCCCTAAAACTTTGCCCACAAATTCGCGACCGTCCTTCAGTTTTACCGTCACCGTATCCGCGCCGTCAACAACGTGAGCATTAGTCAAAATGCGACCGTCGGAACCAAAAATAAAACCCGAACCGGAGCCTCGTTCTACCCGATTTCCCTGCGGTACCTGAGAGTCTGGCCCGAAAAAGCGGCGGAAAAACGGATCGTTCAAAACATCAGGCTGTTGGGTTTTCACCGTGCGAGAAGAATCGATTCGCACCACTGCAGGCCCGACCTCCTGCACCACTTTACTCACAAAATTCGAGTCTTGAGAAGGCAGTATATTTGCCGGGAATCCTGAGATTGGCGATGCAGCATTTGCAGGTTCAGCTTTGATGGCGTTAGAAGAGCCGGGAAGTGAAGAAGTTAGGGCATTGCAGCCGACAGTTGCGGTGGAGCCGATCAAAATTAGAGATAAAAAAGCAAGTTTTTTGGGTAGAGAAAACTTGCGAGAAAGCTGAGTTTGATTAGGCATATTTTTGCTTGACATAGTATTGATATGGTGGGAGAATGGACGAGAGTTATAATTATCGTTTTGCATTTCTAGCACTACCCTGTAATTAACTTACAACTCAATGCTCTAGAATTTTAATTCAAGCATTTGTTAGATCTACTTGCCTGGTAGGGTTTACCCTACAGAGTAGGGTAGAAACCGGACTTACCCGGCTAATGGCTGATTGCTGTTTGCAAGGGCGATCTTTTGTCAGCACTGGCCAATTGCCACCTAAATGCAGTAATAGATACTACAGTAGCCACTCCGCATATTCCGCATTTTCTGGGAAATTTTTATACAATCAGTTCTATTATCTTCGCAGCACCGGACTCAAGTCTTCAGAATTTTATGAAGACCAAAGTTTGATGCTGCAAACTCGATCGCGTTATTTTACTGGATGCAATCTCATATCGCGTCCGGTAGGTCGATCGCGATCGGATTGGTTCGTAGTGCAGACGACCGTCCGCTCAATATAATGCACTCTCCTCCGCACTACGAACCATTTTTGTTATAGTAATCGACCGGATGCGATATCATTACCAATTCTGCCATCTCAAATCTTCGATCTAAAATATCAAATAAGTAGGTAGACAAAATTAATTACACAATATCATTGCTCCCGATCTCGAAGCGTAATGAAGCAATCGCTTCGGTTGGAATTGCGTCGCTCCGCTCGCAATGACTGCAAATATTTTTGTCCACCTACTTAGTATTATGGCTCCATAGGTTCAATAGCATTAACCTCATCAATTTCCATCGACTTGTGCCTAGAAATTTCCCAAGCATCAACAGCATTCTTGATAAAACCTGCCATCGGCACCGCAACTATCAAACCTGCTAATCCCGCAACTTTCACCCCTATTAGCAGCGACACTAAAATCCACACAGGATTCAAGCCGATAAAACCGCCTAATAACCGAGGAGCGACCCCGCTTTCAATGACTTGATCGATTATGGTAGCAACAGCTAAAACTGTGACACCAAGCCAAAAGTTGTTTAATGTAATCAGCAAACTGACAATGCAAATACTAAAAGGTGCCCCGAAGGGAATCATCGTCATTACACCCACACCCAAACCGAACAGCAAGCCGAAGGGAACTCGTAAAATTAAAAAAGCCACAGTCATCGATAGTCCCATCAAACCCGCCAAAGTTGCTTGGCCGACAAAGTAGTTGTGGAAACTTCGCGCCAGCAACAGCCGCAATTGCAAGCTCAGTTTGGAAGGTAGCCACTTAAATAATCCTTCCCACAGGCGATCGCCGTGCAAGAGCAAGTAAAATGTCAGGACTATTGTCAGCAGAAAATTCACCGCACTGTCTGCCGCACCCAAACCAAATTTGAGGATTTCGCCCGTGAGAAACTGCAATTGAGCTGAAAGTCGATCGTTCAATTGAGCAGTTAAACTGGTAATATCAATGCGGAGATTTCGATTTTCCACCCACTTGTTAAATGCTTCAATCTGTTGCGTCCCAGAAACTATCCAAGTTGGCAGCCTCGTGGCGAGTTCAGTGACTTGATTGAGCAAAATAGGAGCCAGAGTGATAGTTAAAACCACTAATATCAGTAAAGTCAAAAACAATACCGACAAAACTGCCCGATCGCGCTTCAAACCATATCTGCGGAGAAAGCGCACCGGATAGTCTAGCAAAAAAGAGAACACTGTAGCGACTACCAAAACGGTAATCAGGGCCCGAAAATATTCAAAAACCAGCAGCGCTAACCAGCAGTTGAGTACCGTTAGCGGAAAGAACAATCCGTAAGTCCACCAATGCGACAGTTGAGTGAAACGTCTCATCTAAGTTAACCCAGTTAAAATTGGAGATGCCTGATGCGAGATTGACACTGCTATTCGCGGTTCTGGGTCAACCATTTTATGTTGAATTTATTTATACCAGCCTGCAGAAAATCATCAGTTGCTCGACCAGCCGCAGAAATTGAGCTGCTGGCAGGCATTGCCTGCCAGAACCATCTTATATCGTTTCCGCTAGTATGGATATATTACCTGCGGAATAACTTACTTTTTGCTGTTGCTACCAAAACAGGATAGCGACTCGCGATTCAACATTTTTTCCCGTGCCGTTCGAGAGCTAATTGAATTAAACAATCTACTAATTCTGGAAAAGGAATGCCGTCCGCCGCCCACATTTGAGGATACATACTGGTAGCTGTAAAACCTGGGAAAGTATTAATTTCATTAATCAAAACTTCTCCCGTCGATTCAATGTAGAAAAAATCTACTCGCGCTAAACCGGCTGCGTCTACAGCCAAAAACGCTTGTACTGCCATTTCTTGAATTTGCGAGGCGATCGCATCGCTAACTTTTGCCGGGATTGAGCAATCGGACTGTCCCTCAGCATATTTAGTTTCATAGTCGTAGAAATCGCTTTTAAAAGTAATTTCTCCCACCGTAGAAGCTTTTGGGTTGTCATTGCCCAAAACCGCACATTCTAACTCTCTAGCCACCACACCCGCTTCCACAATTATCCGCCTGTCGTAGCTGGCAGCGCTGTCGAGGGCCGCTTCTAATTCAGCGCGCGATCGAGCCTTAGAAATTCCCACAGACGAACCCAAATTCGCGGGTTTTACAAAGCAAGGATAGCCCAAACTTTCCTCAATTTTGTCGCACAGTTTGGGGAAAACGCAAGGATTAGACCAAATGTCGGAACGGTTGACAGCGACATATTTTACCTGTGGCAAACCAACTTGAGCAAAAGCCATTTTCATCGCAATTTTATCCATTCCCAGCGCCGATCCCAAAACCCCGGAACCGACAAAAGGAATTTGCAATAATTTAAGCAACCCTTGCACCGTACCGTCTTCACCGTTGGGCCCGTGCAAAACCGGGAACCAAACATCTACGGAATTAAAATTAGGAAATTGCGGCTGTGGAGAAGACAAAGCAGAGTTTTCGGGTTCTCCTTGTGCTGTTTGCGACTCTATTTCCAGAGATTTTCCTGTTTCTAAAACTTGTTGTGGTGTCGCGCCCGAAAGCCAGCGGCCGTCTTTTTGGATGTAAAAGGGCAGAATTTCGTATTTAGAGGCATTTGCATCAGCAGCGAGGGCGCGGGCGATCGCCCGCGCCGAACTAATCGAAACTTCATGTTCGCCCGATCGCCCGCCGAAGAGTAACCCGATCCGCATCTTCGTCATTTTTCAATACTCCCGGTACTTTTTGACAAATATACACGCACTTAGCGCAGCTAGGCCAGGAAGTATGAGACAGCAAGTGAGAATCGAGGGTAAGGAAACTTGGGCTATTATCAGCTATAGCTACTCCGGCTGTATAGGTTTCACAAAACTGCTGCGAGCCCGAACAAAACAATTACTCGGCCCGCCGACGCCCTCACTTTTTGCCACAAAAAACCAAGGTTTATGTCGATCGTCATACAAAACCCCCAATCCGCTAGGGCCGAGATAGATTTCAAAATTCTGCCCTTGTTTCAAAGTACCAACAACAGGCCAACTGCCAATATTTAAATCTATCTTGCTCCCCGGATCTTCAATTTCCCGAATCGAATGAGTTCCCATGCGACAGTTGAGACCGTTCGGGTCAGAATCTACCACTTCCCAATATTGGTGCGAAGTTCTTGTATATTCTCCGTCTTCGTTTGGCTGCGGCAAATCTGCTTGGGAAGCAGACTGTTGTTCGTCAAATTCTGAACTTTGTGTCATGAACTTAAACCCTCTTTTCTTAATATAAATTAACTCAATTTAACCCTCCGCCACCAAACAAGGTTCGTAGTGAGGACTTTAGTCTGCATCCATAACAAGGACTCGCATTCCGAGCGATCGAACTAATCTTTCTGTAAGGTGCTTGCGGGCGCACCCTACAACATAATAGAGGTTTTTGGGAAGTTTTGTCAAAGCCCTTATAACATTTCCCCAGTCAAACTAAAAGCGCGAATATCTGTAATTTTAACCCCCACAATTTTACCAGCCAACTGTGCAATATCGCCTTTAAAAAAAGTGAGGCGATTGCCGCGAGTGCGTCCCATCACCTGACTTGAATCCTTAAGATTCTGAACTTCCACCAAAACCTCCTCAGTGCGTCCGAAATAGCGCTGCGATCGTTCCATCGCCGTTGTTGTGACTACATGATTGATTCGTTGCAGGCGATCGGCCTTCACCTCCTCACTCAACTGATTTTCCCACAAAGCAGCCGGCGTTCCCGGACGAGGCGAATAAGCCGCCGTATTCACCAAATCAAAACCAACATCTTCGATCAACTTCAGAGTCTTCTCAAACTGCGCCTCCGTCTCCCCAGGAAAACCCACAATCGCATCAGCAGTAATCGAAGCATCCGGCATATAACCGCGAATCATATCAACAATGCGGCGGTACTTCTCCTGAGTATAACCCCGCGACATCGCCTTCAAAATATCATTATCTCCAGACTGAAAAGGCACGTGAAAATGTTCGCAAACCTGCGGCAACTCCGCACAAGCCTTAATCAATCTTTCATTAAAATAGCGCGGGTGGCTAGTAGCAAATCTGAGGCGATCGACCCCAGGAACATCCTGCACAAAATAAAGCAAATCCGTCAAAGTATGCTGGTTGCTGCCATCCGGTTTCGTCCCCGGCAAATCGCGCCCGTAAGCATCAATATTCTGCCCCAACAAAGTCACTTCCTTGTAACCTTGACGGCCCAACTCCTCTATTTCCGCCCGAATAGCCTCCGGCATTCGTGACTGTTCAACCCCGCGAACATTCGGCACAACACAATAAGTGCAGCGTTCATTGCAGCCATAAATTACATTCACCCAAGCAGTCACCTTACTATCACGACGAGGCTTAGTAATATCCTCCATAATCTCAACAGCTTCAGTCGCCACAACTTGATTTCCCTGAAAAACTTCTTCCAGCAAATCTTCAAGTCGGTTAGCGTGTTGTGGCCCCATTACTAAGTCCAATTCCGGCACTCTGCGAAGCAGCGCTTCACCTTCCTGCTGCGCCACGCATCCAGCCACAACTAAAGTCAAACCAGGTTCTTTGCGCTTGCGATGAGCCTGCCTTCCCAGGTTAGAATAAACTCTTTGTTCGGCATTGTCGCGAATCGTGCAAGTATTGTAGAGAATCAAGCTAGCGTCGTTAGGGTCTTCCGAAAACTCAAAGCCCATATTTTCCAGAATGCCGGCCATCCGTTCCGAGTCGGCTTTATTCATCTGGCATCCGAAAGTAGTGATGTGATAGCGGCGGGGTTTAACAGTCATGGCGAATTGCAGGCAAATAAAAAATCTAGGTTTTCAAGCTCAACCAACTATTATAACACTTTTGTGGATAATATCATCTCCAGTTAATTCACCGTTTGTAGGGAAAACTTTAGTCCTCTCTTTTTCTGAGGACTAAAGTTTTCACTACAAACCGAATTAGCGAGGATCATTTTGATAAGCGACTATCTATTTATTTGGAATATAAAAAATGTAAAATTGTTTTAGCAATTCCTTGGGAAGCTAAGTAAGGAACTCCATTCCCTACCGTTTTAAACATATTAGTTAAAGTCATATTTTCTGGCAGTGCAAACTCTTTTGGCAGAGACTGAATAGCCAGTGTTTCTGCAACAGAAAGCCTGCGAACTTTGTAGGGGTGCAAGTGAACTTCGTTATTGCCGTAACAAGCAGTAGGCGAATAACGCCACCGGTGCAAACGCTTGTAAGATTTTTTAGAATCATCTCCCTCATCGACAGCAGCAAATCTTTTAATTCCCGCTCTTGGTTGAAAATAGTGTTGGGCATTAGGATGGTTGGCAACATCATTTTTTTGCAACCAAAACTGTACTGTTAAATCTTTGGGAATGCCATCAGGGCAAGGCAAAAAACTATCACCGACAAAGGCATTTATTTCAGGCCAAGAACAAGCAAAAACTTCAGATTTTGGATATAATATCTGATTCGACCAAGGAAATAAATTTTCAGGCAACATCGGGCTATTTTTATCTAAATAAATACCCATATTTTTAACAATATCTTTTTGGAAACCGATTAAAATAATTCTGTCTCTATCTTGCGGGACACCGTATTCGATCGCATTTATTAACCTTTCCACAAAAACATATCCAGAATCAGCCAACTTAAGCTTGAGTTCGTCGTAAAAAGCCTTATGTTTTTTAGTTCTCCACAAACCTTTGACATTTTCAAACAAAAAGAAATCCGGCTGCTGCTGACAAATTAATTCAATGTACGAAGCTGAAAGTTGACCTTTATCTCCTTCCCCACCTCGGTTTTTGCCACCAATAGAAAAATCAGGACAAGGTGGCCCAGCAATAAATCCAATAATATCGTGATGCTTGCGGGCATCCTGCATCAATTCCCGCAAGTGAAGTGCTGGTTTTCCCTCTATAAGTCGAGTCACATCTGCTTCCTCTCCTTCGCAGTATCCATATTCTGGTAACGGCAAATTCAGACACTGGCGAGAGTAGCGGTATGCTTGCATAAAAGGTGGGAAAATTTCATTGACATACACTACATTAAAGCCGCTCAATTCAAAACCGAGGTCAAGGAATCCCGAACCGGAAAAAAACGAAAATATACAAGGAAGAGAGTGCATTAAATCATCCCATTTATTTAATAAAAAGCTTACTATAAATCCGGCTTTGTTATCCCTTTTATCGCTGGGCGGTTGAAACCGCTACTATACACACAAAGTCGGCCTGCGCCGACTCAAAAATAAACAGTGTCTCAAACCCTGATTTCGTATTACTATAAATTCAGTTGAGCGTGTACCTTCGGCTGACCCAAAATAGACTTTTCCTTGTCGGTATGCGCTACCAAATTCTGCCTGATATGGAAAATCATCTGCGTTTATCTGTGTTTATCTGTGTTTATCTGCCTGATATCTGCGGTTTTACTTCAAATTACAAAAATACGCAACTAAAATCTATGCTTAAAACCACTGGCCGCCTCGAAAACGCCAGTAGGGAAAAAAAATCCGCATTAGTGTTTGGGATGCCAGATAAATAGCCAGCCACACTAAACTATAATGCAGTGCAAAAGCTCCCAAGTCAAAATCTTGGGCTGGTATTCCCGGCAAACCAATAATCTTGATTAAAAATAACACAAAAAGCGCTTCCCAAATGCCGGCAAGCAATTGAAATACGCCGGGCCAATCTCGATCCCAGCGAAACTGCTGGATATAGATATATAAGGCATCCCAGCCGAGACCAAAAATTGCTAGATAGCCTAAAATCAAGAAAAAGATTGAGCCGGATTTGGTTGTCATTAAACCCATAAAAAAGGGCAGTGTTACTAAAATGCCTACGGTTGCAAATAGTAGTAACCGGGTTTGCCAGCGGCCGAATAAGGTGGGGGTCATTCGATTTTAGATTTTGGGTTTTAGATTTTAGATTGAAGGCGAAGATTATTCGATGCTGGATTTTGAATTTTGAATCCCACATTCCGCACGTCAACTTGTAGTATACCAAGTAATACGAAAATTCTGAGTTATTTGACGTTTTATTTGTTTTGTTTGCGTATAAATATTTAGCTTTTTCTGTTTTGGTGTTTGCCAAACTACCAAACAGGTGTAATAATTACATATTACATTTTGAAGTGCGGAATGTGGGTTGAATTATAGATTGAAGACGAAGCTTTTTTAAATCCGTTAAATCCGTTAAAAAATCCGTGGCCGAACTTCTTTTTCAAATTATCCTGGAGATTTATTTAAAATCCACTTTAACCATTGTAGGAACGATCGCCAAACGCTCAATTTGCCGACACCCGGAACTCTGTCAACCGCCAGACTTTCAACAGAACGCAGGGCGGCGTATTGCAAGCCCAAAAAGCTGTCTACCGGCGCGTAAGCCCCGCCCAAAGTAATCGCGCCCGCTGCGTACACTCGCCCTTCTCCGTGGGTGGGGGAAGTGTTACGCAATTCGGGGACTTCAAAATTTTTGTGCACGCTCAGCCGCCCCAAATTGTTGAGGGGAAGATTGTATTGAACTACCAAATCGTTTAACAGGGGACTGGTTTTTACTTTAGCGTCCAAACCCGTAGCATCAATAATAAAATCAGCTTCTAACTTAATTTGCCCCTTGAGTTCTTTTTCCTGAATGTACGTCACGGTGCGGTTTTGAATGTCGCGCTCGACTCGCTCGACTTCGCCGAAGGTAATTTGATACCATCCTTGACTTAAACCTTCTTTGACTATCCGCCGCCAGTCGCTGCGGTTGGCTGTAGTGGTGCCGCCCCAGTCTGCGAGCAATTGCGGGCGCAATTCTGGTTGAGCTTTTTCTAAAAGTACGCGGAGTTCGCCGCCCCAGCAGGCTTTGGGCCAGTTGAAAGGTTGAAATTCGTAGTGATTTTCGACTTGTCGCACGGCGAGGTTAAATTTGTTGCCTTGGGGTTTTGCCGATCGCATCAAATGCAATACTTGAATGTTGCCGTTGCGCTGTCTGGCTTCGTAAATTCGCTGCACAACGCGAGAAGCTACAATCCCTCGGCCTCTAATTAACACGCTGCCGCCCTTAGCCTCCAATTTTTGGTAAACGCTGTCGTGGTTTTCATAGGCGTTGACAACAGAGTTAAAATCCTGGGTTTTTTCGCGGTATTCCTGCAAGTCTGGCAAAAATTGAATCGCGGGATAGCCGGTGGCTAAGTGTACGTATTTGGCGATTAAAAAAGCCCGATCGCGATGATCGGCATTCGATCGAGAATAAGCGATCGCGTACCTGCCGTCATCTGTTTTGCGAATGGCCCGCACTCTCCCGTAGCGAAACATCTGACTCCACCCAATTCGCAGAGTTTCCCTGTCAATCGCATCAAACACATTTCCGGCGCGAGGCGTATAAGTTTCGGCAAAAGTCGGTTCCGCAAACACCTGCCACATCAACTTTAGCGATACAATCAACCGCCCTTTGAGCAATTCCTGCCAAGCTTCCCGCAGGGCATAGGGAGGCCAGCCCCAAATGTTGTCTGGGCAAGCGTCAGAATTCGATCGCAGCCGTTCCCGCAGCGGAATTTGAGAATTTAGGCATAACCGGCGGTAGCGGGCGTAAGGCTGCTCTTCCAGGCCCAAAACCGCAATTCGATCGACTTTCACGCCGCAAATTCTCAGCAAATCCACCCACATAAAGCTGCCCAAGCCGCCCCCAACGGCGACCCAATCAACTTCGACTACAGGGATTCCCATCGATTGGAGCGATCGCATGGTTATTTGATTCGCCTGCAAAAATGCGATCGGCGGAAATTCTCCGCTGCTAGCTGTTTGAGGATGTGGCGACACCATTGGCGGCGCGATCGACGGGTCTGGCCCATTGGTCTGCGGGTTAAAGAAAATGTGAGAATTGACAGAGTGGATTTCTGCGGAGTTCACAGCAAAGGAAATGCCGATCGCGTAGGGCCCGATTTGCAGCATATCCCCGTTGGCCAGCACGCACCGATTTTGGCGGGTACCGTTGACAAAAGTACCGTTGCGGCTGCCGGTGTCAGTAATTACGATACTGTCGCCTTCGGTAGCAATGACTCCGTGAAAGCGAGAAATTTGACTGCTGCTGAGGGCAATTCGAGAAACTCGTTTCCCGTTGATTGTGGCGGGCATAGCTTCAAAAATTCGTCCCAAGGCGATCGGCAAGTCGAGTATCGGAGAGTGACAATCCCCGGTAGTTGTGTCTTTCCAAGTCAGTCGCAGGCGCAAGGGTTGAGGATTCATTATGATGATTTTTTAAACATTAGCCGTCGGCTTTGAGCTTTCTGTGAAAAAAGATTTTTGAATTTGAGGGTTCTGGTTTGATATCAAATTCTCTCTTCATCGGAATAGTAAATTCACTGTTGACTGTTAACTGTTAACCGTTAACAGTTAACATCATGTATGAGTGCAACGGGAATTGATTTGAGATGAGAGCTGATCTCACAAACTTTAGTAGTTTTAGAGGCACGGGGAGTTAGAAACTACGCAGTTCGGTAGACTTATGCAGGAATTACGCATTAAAACCCAAGAAACCTGGTTTTTTGCCCTTACTCTGGGTGACAACGCGCTTTTTGGTAAAAAAAAACCGGTTTATGACCCCCCGTCCGTCTAGAAATATTCTGGTTGCTGGGCCCGATATTTCCCTAGAAACCGGGTTTATACCATTTAGAAAAAATGTTGCAACAATAAAATTTTTGGACGCGGTGAAACGGAGGGTTGTTTAGTTCACCCAATGTATTAAGGTGCGTCGCTATTAGATTGTCACTTTTTTTTAGAGATTGTCGATTTATCCATACCCTACATATACTGTTGCATTAATTTGGAAAATTGGTATGAGTAAGGTAAATGGGCGGATATATTTAAGTGTGGGCGGCTTCGGTTCACTTTACCCGCGAGATTTTGAAGGGAAAATGAGCTGGGGGAAACGCTAGGATTTTAGCGAGAGCATCTGGGACATGGCAAAAAGGATGTTTTTTTGAGAGCGATCGCACCTCAAATGCAAAGCACAGATGTACCAGATCCTAGCATCGGCGATCGCCCTAGCCTCTGTCTCAAATCAAAAATTAAAAATCTCGCCACAATCAAAAATCAAAAATCAAAAGCCATCAAGGAGAAAGCACCACACTCATCGCCGCCGCCAGAGAAGTACCGCACCACGGACACCCCGCACTCAACTGCGCGTAAGGCGAAACGCGGCTGCACTTGGGACACTGCAAACCATATTTTGAAGGCCCTGTCGGCGGGGAAGAACTTGGAACCGCGGGCCCGCACAGCAAAACTGTCTGCGGCGCGGCTACTTGTACCGCAGGCGCAGACACCACATCGATTTGCACTTGGCCTAAATGGATCCGGCTGTCGGATCTCAATGTTGCTTCGCCGGAGGCGAGAATTTTTCCGTCTACCAGGGGCGGATTGGTGGGGCGCAAATTCCGCACTGCATATTCTTGCAATTCTCGATCGAAAAATATTTCGACGTGAAGTCCCGATACGCTGCGATCGTCCAATACTAGATCGCATTTTGCCCGATCGCGCCCCAGTCTTACGGTTCCCGGATTTTTGCTCGGCTGTCCGTGTTGAATCGTCTGAGTTTGACGCACCCCAGCCTCTGTCCATGTTAAAGTTAGCTGGTTTATCATAATTCTATTGTTTCCTGAACATATAAAATATTTTACCTATTTATATCAACACTTATGCTCGTTTTTGGACTCGCGCGATCGGGCAAAAAAGCCAGGTTTCTACGACGAGTTTTGGGTTTGGCAATCAGAAATCTGCAAAGAAACCCGGTTTCTGACGTCACAATGGCGATCGCCCAATGTATACCTCTGATATCATTTCCGGCAGATTAACCGCAATTAGTAAGGTTCGCAGTACGGTTTTTGTTATGGTAATCTATCGGACTTGATGTAAAAAAATATTTTGTTAACTTCAACAAAAAAGCCCCTACTTTGGGGCTTTTCGTATTCCTATCGGCTTTGTTTGAGAAATCGAATCGCGCAGTTTGCCAGCTTTTTTTCCTGAAAAATTCTGCACCCGACTGGCGCTTTGTTATTGATTTGCCGGCGATTGCTTGCTAATCACTAATGGCTGCGGGGTTTTTGCAGTTGTCAAGCGGTGCGCTGTTTGCGATTTTTTGATGTGGCGATCGAACTCGCTGATTGCGGGAATTCGATCGCTCCACTTCCTCAAACGCGAGCGTTTGCTCGTTTCGTTGCAGGCAAAGGTTTAAGAGAATTAACTTTCGCTCTTGCGGCTTTTCTTACCACCTTCTCGACCAATTTGAGCCATGTGTTCCCGATTTCTACTGACAGCTTCACCACCTTTTTGACCAGCTTGTCTGGCTTCTTCCGAAGTAAATTCGTGGGCTGTTCCTTTCGCGTGTGCAGCTTTTCCACCTTTGCTAGCAATTGCGCGCTGTTTTTCGGCATCCATAGAAGCGAATCCGCGTTTGCTTTTCTCAGCCATGACTGTCTCCTTGTGTTTTTTCTGATTTTTTAGCTCGATCGCGCCTTCGCCTCCCACTGTAATTGGTATTTCCAGTCAGTGGTGAGATATCAGACGGTAAATTATCAAACGCCATCGCGCGAATTTAAACTGTTGGTTTAAGTCACAGAATGACTGTTTTGTAATTTACAAATGTGAACTAAAAATAGTTCACGCCCGGGTACTGTAATTAGAGCCGCCCATGTTTAAGCAGTTTACCGTCTTTCAATCATTCTATAAATCCCTCAACTTTTATACCTCTTTCTCAGGTATAGTCATTCTTTAGTTCGCTAGAAGGATGGAACCGAAAGCTGATTGGCGGTAAACTCAGAGGATTTTTCGACAAGGGGGCGACACTTCAAAAATTTCAAGTCTAAAGACGGATACTTTTTTGGTCTTTTTACTTTTCTTTTTTTGTGTTCCCACCCAAAAATCGATACTTGCTTTCCGACTTCACCCCTAGAGAGATCGAAATTTTAGACAAGAGTTCAATCTCCGGTGATTCACGGCGCTGCAAGTCAAATCCCCCATCGAAAATGCGAAAAATGCCAAAATCCACCGAGCCCTTCCGGGTTTGCCAGTTATTCCGCTGTTAGTCGATCGGCCGATCGAGTGGTTTCAGGCAAGCGGTATCTTGGGGTGCAGCACAGGACGTACTCGATCGCACTTATCAAGTTTATTCTGTGACCGATCGATACATAAATCGGTTTTACCCCTGTTTGCGTCCTGAGTGCCGCACCTAAAATCGAGCCATCCTCCAGCAAGGGCTGCCAACTGCCCCGTTCGAGTCCTACTTCTGAATGTTCTCCAATAAATCGAGTTTTGGCAACTCCGATCGTCGCAATTCCTGTCAAAACTCCCAAATGGCAGGCAAGACCGAACCTGCGGGGGTGAGCGAGTCCTTGACCATCGCACAATATCAAATCTGGTTTCAAACTGATATTTTCTAAAGCGTCCAGGACTGCAGGCACTTCTCGAAAAGACAGGAAACCGGGAATGTAAGGAAAAGCTGTAGGACTGCGAACCACAGACTGCTGCTGCAATTGCAAGTCGGGAAAGCTCAGAACTGTGACAGCCGCCAGCGATAGGCTGTCTGCACTGTTGTAGCCGACATCTACGCCTGCGACATACCGAACTGTCTCAAGTTGATTTTCGGTAATTACCAATGGCCGGAGGTGTTCTTGAATGGCGATCGCCTCTTCAATTGTTTCGGGCCAAGGGTGTCGCTGCCACATTAGATATCTTGATTCAACCGTTCTCATCTAAGTTTAACTTATTTTCTGCCATTTTTCATCTGGGATTTTGATCCTTGGTCGTTTTGATGGGGGAGAAATTCAGGGTTTTTCACTGCGCGATCGCGAAGATGTGATTTTTTTAATGGCGCAACACCAACATTAGAAAAGACAACCAATACTATTTTTATAAAGATGTGCTGATGAAGTCTTAGCCCCCCCGATGTTTTGGGGGGTGGGGGATAATATCTAGCGCTACTTTATGAACTTGGTATCACAACGCTGGGTGAAATCCTACGTATTTTAACGCCAAGATACAATTTACGTGGCGGGCACCCAGAAAAACGCTAAAGTAAGAAACAACTCGGAAATTGTAAAGGTTTGCTTGAAAGTTCGGCTGATGGGAGATCGGGAAAACCAGTCAATTTCTAATTTAGGTGAAGTGGAAAGTGCGGCCGATCGCCATACGGCCTCAGATCCACTGTGGCTGCGCGATCGAGCTTTGGCAGTTACTAGCAACGCTATTATCATTGCTGATGCCATTGCACCAGACTGTCCCATACTTTATTGCAATCCTGCCTTTGAGCGGATCACGGGTTACTGCGCCGATGAAGTGTTGGGGCGCAACTGCCGATTTTTGCAAGGTTCCGATACCGATCGCACTACCGTAGCTAAGATCCGCGAGGCCTTGCGCCAAGGTCGAGAAATCCAGACAACAATCAAAAATTATCGTAAAGACGGCACTCCTTTTTGGAACAAATTGTTCCTATATCCCCTGCGAGACGACAGCGGTAAATTGACTCACTTCGTAGCCGTTCAGTCGGACTTGTCCGAACGCATAGAAGTACAGGAAGCTTTGCAGCAAGCTAACGACCAACTGCAAACGATTTTGGAAGCAGTTCCGGGAACAGTGTCTTGGATTAGCTCGGATTTGCACTATTTGGGGGTTAACCAGCACCTAGCCAAACTGCACGGTTTGCCGCCCTCGGCTTTTGTCGGTCAAGATATCGGTTTTCTGGGCGCGAGTGAGGATTTTCATTCTTTTGTGGTGGAGTTTTTTGCCGGCGACGCTACGGAAGCGATTAAAGAACTCAGCGCTAAGGTGAAAACCGACGGCGGACAGTCGGCGGGACATTATTTGATTGTCGCTCAAAAGTACGATCGGGGGAATGCAGCTTGTCTGGTAGGGATTGACATTACCGAGCGCAAGCAAGCAGAAGAAGCTCTGGTGCTGACTCGCAAGGCGGTGGAAAGTTCGAGCGACGCGATCGGCATGAGCGATGCCAACGGCACTCACATTTATCAAAATCCAGCGTTTTCTCAGCTATTTGAATGGGACACCGCAGAGGAATTGAAACTCGCTGGAGGTATACCGACAGTTTTTGTAGACCCCGCCGTCGCTAGGGAGGTACTGGACACGATCGCCCAAGGTTATTCTTGGTCTGGTGAAGTTACCAACCGCACAAAAAGTGGCGAAATTGTGCAAGTGCTGCTGCGGGCCGATGCTATTAAAGACCCGACGGGGAAAATTGTCGGTCTGATTTACCTGAATACCGACATTACCGATCGCAAGCGCACGGAACAAGAACTGCGGCAAAGCGAGAAGCGTTTTCGCTCGCTGATTGAAAATGCTAGAGACATTATTGTAATTCTGGACGAAAAAGGCTTTTGCCGCTATGTTTCTCCTTCCGCCGAGCGGATTTTGGGCTACCCGACGGCGGAAGTGCTCGGCCGCTCTGTATTTGATTTGATTCACCCTGACGAATTGCCGATGGTGGCTCAAGTTTTCCAAGGTGTCATCGAAATGCCGAGGGTTGGTATGGGATTGGCGGAATACCGAGTGTGGCACAAGGACGGTTTCTGGTGCGTTTTGGAAGCGGTGGCGACGAATTTGCTCGCGGAACCTTCGGTGCGGGGAATTGTCGTCAACTGTCACGACGTGACTGAGCGCAAGGCGGCTGAAGACCAATTGTTGCACGATGCTTTGCACGACGCGCTGACGGAGTTGCCGAACCGCGCTTTGTTGACTGACAGGTTGGGGCAAGCTTTTGCCCGCGTCAAACGGCATCCGAACTATCAGTTTGCGGTGCTGTTTCTGGATTTGGACAGGTTTAAGGTGATTAATGACAGCCAGGGACACGGTACGGGCGATCGGCTGTTGGTGGCTGTAGCCCGCCGTCTCTTGACTTGTTTGCGACCGGGCGATACGGCGGCTCGTCTGGGAGGAGATGAGTTTGTGATTTTGCTGGAGGAAATTCACGGTGTTGATGAGGCCATCGCCCAAGCAAAGGAAATTCTCAGGGCGATCGAACGACCGCTTTATTTAGAAGGTCATAAAGTTTTAATTACTGCTAGTATCGGCATTGCTTTGAGTACCGAAAAATATCAGTTACCTGGAGATATTTTGCGCGATGCTGATATTGCGATGTACCGCGCCAAAGCTCTCGGTAAAGCTCGCTACGAAGTGTTTACCAGTGCGATGCACACTCGGGCTGTGGCTTTGATGCACTTGGAACACGATTTGCGGCAGTCGGTTGAAGAACTGAATTTGACATATTCAATTGTGAATTTTGCAGGTGGGCTGGTGGGGGAAAATTCGCCTGTATGCGAAATCGATCGCCGGCGGGATCGTCTGAAATCACAATTGGCTCCTCCTCTTAAATTGGAATGTCCTTTTACTGTTTATTATCAGCCGATCGTTTGTTTAAAAAGTGGCTCAGTTATTGGATTTGAGGCGCTGGTGCGCTGGTTGCACCCGGAACGGGGTTTGGTTTCCCCGATGGAATTTATTGCGATGGCTGAGGAAACAGGCTTAATTATGCCTTTGGGTTTGTGGGTTTTGAATGAAAGCTGTCGCCAAATTATTCAGTGGCAAAGTTTGAATTTACCTGCTGACAATTCGCGTCTGACAGTAGCTGTAAATCTTTCGGGAAGACAGTTTTCGGCAACCGATTCGATCGAGCAAATGAAGCAAGTTTTGCAGAAAACTGGTGTTGATGCTCGCTGTTTGAAGTTGGAGATTACTGAGACTGTGGTGATGGCAGATGGGGAAGCGGCGGCGGCGATGCTTTCGCAGTTGAGAGAGTTGGGAATCGGGTTGTGTATTGATGATTTCGGTACTGGTTATTCGTCTCTGAGTTATTTGCACAAATTCCCGATTAATATTTTGAAGGTCGATCGCTCTTTTATCGGCCGCATCGGCTCTGCTGGGGAAAATTTGGAAATCGTGCGGGCGATCGTCATGCTGGCCCGCAGTTTGGGGATGGAGGTAGTGGCAGAAGGTGTCGAAACCGCCGTGCAATTGGCTCAAATGCGGGCGATCGGCTGCGAGTACGGTCAGGGGTACTTTTTCTCTAAACCTCTCGACAGTGAGGCAGCTACAGCCTTGTTGAGGCGATCGCCCAAATGGTAATCCGATCTACAATAGGAAATGTATCAAGGCCAACTAATATCAAAACCTATGTCTCAATCGATCGCCCCAGTTGTACTCGACCAGAAAATTGATACTTCCCCAACTTTAACCTTTGAAGAATACCGAGTTTATCAAGGAGATCCTGATGTAAAATATGAACTGTACAAAGGCAAATTAATCCCGATAGCAACGGCTAGCGCATTACACACAAGCATCGGCGAATTTTGGGTTTACAAATTACAGCGTTATCTCGCTGAACACAATCTCGATTTAGTAGTAAAAACTTCTGTAGGAGTGAGAACAGAAGATGCTACATCCCGCATTCCCGATGTAGTTGTCTGCACTCAAAGTTTGTGGGAACAAGCTCTTGCAAGACCCGGTTCCGGCATCCTTGGCTTTGATGAAACGCCGTTAGTAGTAATAGAAGTGGTCAGCCAAGATCGGCGGGCAGATTATATAACTAAACGAGGAGAGTACCAACTAGCTAACGTACCGGAATATGTAATTGTTGACCCAACAGAAAACAGACAACGGGTGCGAGTTATGGCATTTCTCGAAGGTGATGACATTTATACAGAGGTAAATTACTTGCCGGGTGAAGAAATGGTATCTGTAGTATTTCCCAATCTGAGATTATCAGTCAATGAAATTTTAGATCCGCCATTGGTGGAAGGGTTAATTAAGGCAGAACAAGCTCAATTGCAGAAAGCTGAAAGATTGGCGGCGAGGTTGCGGGAGTTGGGCGTAGATCCTGATACTGTGTAGGAAATTGGATGAAGTACCCGCGTGCAAAGCTATCCCGTTCTCCGAAGGAGTTCCCGTTCCCCGTAGGGGTTCCCGTAGGGTAGGGAATCGCTCTTTTTTAGTCTCAATCATCTAATTGCAAATCGCGCAGGAAATAAAAGCGATCGCGCCCTAAACTCTCGCCTTTAATTCGTCCTGCATAACCTGTCAGCGGAGAAGAAAGCTCTACTAACATTTCGTGTAACTCTTCGCGGGATAACTTCTTGGGTGGGTTAGACATTGAGTACGCACCGCTAAGAGCATCGACACTTGCTCGTTCAGAACCAGAATTTTCGTGATACTTTTTCAGAATAGCAAGAATGTGCGATCGCACTTTAATTTCTTGTTCAACTTGCTCAATATATTTAGCAACTTCATCATCAGATTGTCCCGGTTTTAAGTATTCTTTCAGTTTAAATAAGTCCACCGAGTTAGGATAGTTGCTTTGAAGTTTAACCAGTTTTTCAAGCGTCTCAGGGTTCATAATTGCCATACCGTGTTTTTTTGCTGCATCCATAAGTTGAGTAGTTGGAACGCCAGGGCCAATAATCAACTTAGTTGCTTTTGCGAGTGTTTCTTTATCTGGGAGGCGTAGCGTTCCTAAATTCAGCAATTGAACTGCTGTATCGTTAGGGATTTTTTTACCGGATTTGCACTCGCCAACTAAGGGGTAAGGTTTTGAGCATAATAAATCTAAGCCGCCAGCACCACCTTTGTGAGCATAATCTATTGTAAACCCCAAAAACTCAAGGCTATCGCGCACTACAATTTCAAAGTCTGTTCCTGCTTGATAGTTGCTTTTGTCTTTATCTAGTTCTTTGGTGCGATTTCCCAAAGCTGCTATGGTATTTATCCAAGCTAAATCCGGTTTGATTGGTTTTACAGGCTTATCGCTACTCCAACCTAGAAACATTTTGATTTCTGCGTCTAGTTGTTTGGCTTTTGGGTTGGTGGTGGATAAATGCACTAATGCACTTTGCAATTCTTCCAATTCTGGATGTTCGGGAGGCTCTAGTTTTTCCAGTTGTTTGCGACGTTTGGCAAAGATATTATCGCTCAACACTGGCGTTGAATCAGTAACAGTTAGGGGTTTTGGCAAAGATACAAAATTGCCGCTGGGATGCACAGGCATTGCAAGCGGCTGAGGTAGCAGATAAACCCGCAGGTAAGCTACAAAAATGTAAGGTTTTTCTAAGAGAATTTGCTGCAATCCCTCTGTTTTCCAGACTGTTAACCGCGACAAAGCTTCTAAGGATTCACAATCGTTCACCATTTGGCACAATTCGCACCTAGCCCAAGCTTTGATCGAAACTTTATCTGAATTTAACTGAGCAAGTGCCTTTTGAGCAACGGGTAAAAAATGCGATCGATAATATTGAGCGTAGGGCAAGTTACCTGAAACAGTGCCTGGATAGAGTGCATATTGTTCTCCCGGATTAAACGTTCGCCACACTATAGCTGCAATCATTCGCCCTTGGATTAAACCTTCTACGTCTGGGGCCGGCAAACGGATAGCCCTGTCAATATTGACTAGCGACATGAGAGTATTTGTCCCCATATGAAGTTGATAGTTTAGGAAGCCTTAATTAAACTCGCTCAGTAAATTCTCGCACGACTTATCTAATTCTTCTGACTCGGATAAGTCATCCATAATAGACTCCGCTACAGCTACGGGTTCATCTTCAATCAGATCGGTAGGAACCTGATAGGACGGATCGCTAAGAATCTCTGTAAGCAAGGGGTTGCTAGCCCCTAGCATTTTATCAGCACCTTTTTCTGCAATAAAATTGAAAATTTCCTCCTCACTCACCCCATAATCTACTTCGCGCTTCTGATGAACAGCCCGAATAGCTAACAGCGGTTTAATTTCATCTTTTTTCAGTTCGACATACTCTCCACCTTGCTGTTTAATGAGCGGGACAAGATACTGTTGCTCAAGGTAGGAAGTAATCTTTTTGCTCTGGGAACGAACCAAACAACCACGAGTCAGATTAAAAGCTTCGTAATCATTTAACCTTCTTAAACCCGCTCCTAACCCTTTGCCACCAGCATACTGAAGCACTGCTACTCCAATGATTACATCTTTTCCGTTGTCTTTGCCAATTACTTTGAAATTGATGTAATCATCCTTGCCTCCACGTTTTCTAACTCGATCTGTGGCTTCCTCAACTGTTACTCTTTCCACCGTCTGACCAATCAAACTCTGAAATCCAAATAAAATAGCATCAGCAAGCAGATAATTATCTTCTAAATCATTTCCTATGTCTTCCTCTAGCTCTTTGACAAAAGCAAGTTCAACGGGATTAGAAATATCGGGATTTTTAGTGCCTTCACCCGTAGAAATAGGAGGCTTACAATTTTCTTTACACCACTTCAAAACCTCTCTAACAGTGGGTTTTCCTTTGCCAAGCTCGCTAAGTTGAATTTGATTGAATGGATAAATTGGCTCAGGAGGAATTAAGTTTTGCCGTTCATAATATTTGTCTAACCAAAAGGTAGCTAAGTTAACAATTGATTCTCCATCCATGTATTTCAAGTCAATCGGATTTCCCTGAACCGAAACCTTAGTGAACACTCCACCAGGTAGCTGCTTTATTTTATTGCTCCATTGAGGAGGCATCATTACACTCAGTATCAAACCCCGGTTTAGATTTTGGAACAAATCTTTGATTAGTCCTGCAACAATCTGACTGATGTGTAAGCCACTAATATCGTCGTAGGCATCAGGCGTGTCTAACTCATCAAAGCAAATGACCAATTCCTTGTACTCACTAATCAAATCTAAGATTTGCAAAACCGCCTCAAAAGATTGGCATTGAGTTGGTAGTTCCAACTCATCGGCTTTGTATTTAGCAAGTTCTTGACCCTCTAACCATTTGATTGCATAAAGTGATTGCTCGTCGGAGAGTGTCCAAAAAATTGCCTTGACAATATCAGGATCGTTAACACTTTTCGCTTGCAGAAATGCTTTTGTTAGATCCTTAACCCACTTTTTTAGTTGCTTGGGCGTGCCTGCCTTAAATTTTCCCAATAACTCTTGAGAAGAAAAAACTTTAGCATTGGGTTTGGAAACCTTTAAAGCATTGTTAGCCATTGCCGTTGCTAGTTCTTGCCACTGTCTCACCCCATCTCTACCAATCTTTCCCAGGCTCTCAGCCAATATTCGCTGAAATCCTTGCTTAATTTGATTGATATTACCATATTTATTAGCGTAGACAAACAAGCCCCCGCCATGCTCTTGTAGGCGATGGCGAATGCGGCTAATAATGTGAGTTTTGCCTGTTCCATCCTGAGCAGTTATAGCGATGGAAGTTGTCTTGTAGTGACCAGCACGAATTTGAGCTAGCGCCTGAAATACAGCATCAGAGGCGTGGGCATTTATTGTCTCAACATCGAAGAATTCCTGGCCCCAAACATCACCAGCATTGAGAAAAGGAGGTTTAGCAAATGGATTTAGATTTAAAAGAGCCGCGTTCAGGTCTTCAATGGAAGAAAAAGAAGAATTAGTCATGATTTTTTGTGTGAGGTTAACGAATTTACAAAGGGATTTTAGGCCAATTTTAAGGATTTAGCCGTTTGACATAGTAACGGAGTGCACCAAGTGCAGTTTTGATGGAATCTTCAGCTTTATCGATCGAGATATCTGTCATTTCACCCCCGATTAGCTGAAAAATATCAGTAGCCTGCATTTCCAACAGCCACTCGTTGAATTGAGAACGGCTGACTTTTTCTCCCATCGCCCGACGCATCCGATAAATCGGCACTAAATCATCTAAGTTATAATCCCGGTTCAAGGTGTCATACACATCGATCGCCACAGCCTTAAAATCGTCATAGGAGGCGATCGCCCCTACATCCCCTTTCCCCGCCTCAACCCCAACACCCGCCGCACCATCCTGATGCCGAATCCACTTCAACAAAGCATTTCCCAGCCGAGTACCGATTTGAGAACCATCAAACTCAAACAGAGAATCGGGACTTTTCAAGCCATCCGCCAAAACTTGTTTCCCCTTCGCACTCAACTCCACCAGCGTCACCCGATTTACTAGCGAATACTCGATCGCCCCAGTCGCCTGCAACTCGCCCAGCACTCCCAGATATCTCTGACTCGTCTCATTAGTGCGAACAATCCGCTTAGTCAACTCCCCCTTTTTAACCTGCATCTTCCCACCGCCCAAATCCCACAAATTCAGCAGCACCCGAACCTTCGCCTTCGCATCCCAAACCGCCTGCTGTTCCGGTGTCAAAGTTTTAGACACCGCAATTTCACTGTTTTCAGACATATCCATACCTTTAAATACCTATTGTTAGTATCAAATCTTACCAGAAATTTTGCAGAAAAACCTCTCAATTTTTCAGCAAAATAGCGCACCATACCGCCCACAGCATCCAGCAATTTTCATTTTAAAATAATTAGGATTGACCAAAGTGTCATCATTTGATACAATACTCAACCAAAAGGGCGATCGCACTTCAAAACATCCGCTGCAAACAATACCAATTTTCAAAATTCATACCAGAGAATTCCCAGGCTGCGGATACCGCAATAAATCCCCACAGTCCATCGACTTTTCGAGTAGATCCGCACCTCAACAACAAAGTAAAAAAACACAAAATTTCTTTTTTAGCATAGTTTTAAACAACTGGTATAAAATCGCACTTTTAAATCAAAACAATCCGCAGCCGGGCCGGAACAGGTTAACAAACTCAACAAATATAGCGTTCCCAACAGCAGTCAACCACCAGCAATTCAACTCAACTGCGACTTTAGTTAAATACCCGATTATGCCTTTAGAAAGACGCATTCAACTTACACATCTCGTTACATTGCAATTGCAATCAAAACAGTGAACAATTCTTTTCCTATGAAAACTATTCCCGACCAAATTGCCGACATCAAAGAAAAACTTCCCGACCTTACTTCCACCCCTCCCGCTTTAAGAGCCCAAGTATCCAGCCACGACCTCAAAGCCCGTTTAGATTGGGGCGAACCAGGACTCACAATCATCGACGCGCGCGATTTTGAAAGCTTCAACAAAAGTCGCATTACCGGCGCAGTACCGATGCCAATTGACGAATTAGTAGAGCGCGCAAAATCTAGTCTAGAAACCGTTCGCGACATCTACATCTACGGCGAAACCGACGCACAAACAGCAGAAGCCGCCAATCTTCTCCGCGCCGCCGGCTTTAGAAAAGTAGCCGAACTAAAAGGCGGAATTCCAGCTTGGAAAGCCATCGACGGCCCCATCGACGGCGCAGTCGAACACGGCAATCCAGGGCCCGATGCCTACAACGTTTTCGCTCGCCTAGAACATCACGCCAAAACCCAGAAAACCCACAAATAATCTCACATAATACCTATAGCAATCCTAAATCATTATCACGTGCGGCGAACATAAATGTGATTTCCCCAAAATCCATCTGTAGGGACACGGCAGTGCCGTGTCCGGGAGACGGCAATGCCGTGTCCCTACAGACAATCATTTAGGATTGCTATAGATACCCGACTTCTTCAAGAAGTCGGGTATCTAACAGAACAATTTGTTTGCATTCAGGACTTCAGCCCTTAGCGAATTAAAGTTTTAAAAGAGAACTAAAGTCCTGACTGTAAACTTAATTATGCTTAGATAACCGGATTTGATATTAACTATTTTTTTTATCGTCCAAAAATGCTTTAACTTCCCTCAAAATCTGCCGATTCCCATCAAAAGTAATCAGCTTAACTGCATCCTCAAAGGAACTCCAGGCCGAATTTTGAACTTCCTCTACTTGCAACTGAACTTCCATTGAATTTACAAAAGCCAAAAAGTAAGTAACAGTTTTTTCAATTGATTCTCCTTCCTTCGCAGAGGAATAATGTTGCACAGAACTAGGCTTCCCTTCCTTAACAAAGGAATAACGTTCCACAAAACTAGGCTCCTCCAGCACTTCACAATCGCGGATGCCAGTTTCCTCCTCAAACTCCCGCTTCGCAGTTTCTAGCGCTGATTCCCCCGGATTTGCGTGACCTTTAGGAAACGCCCAATGTCCGGCTTGATGTTGAATCAACAAAAACAAACTATCAGTTTCTGTCGCAAAAACTGGCACAATTCCAAAAGCTTCATCTTTCATCTTTCTTCTCTTTGCTATGAATAACTAATCGGAATCTTCTCTTAGTCCACGCAGGTGGACTTCGTTTGTGTAGACGCGATTTCCAAGAGCCGGGAATTTGTGGTTTAAACTACAATTCCCACCCCAACCGAGTTGGCTGCTGATAAACCCGCTTCAAAGTATTAACATCCCTCGCAGAAATAGGCGGAGGATTGCGTACCTGAGAAAAATAAAGCACATCAGTCTCCATCGAACTGTGGCCCCAAATTCCCAAGGCGTGGCCCAACTCGTGTCGCGCCGTCGCCGCAACATACTTACCCACTTGATTGGGATTCAAATAAACCGAAAATCGGTGAGATAAAACAGTTTTATCACCATCTTGACGGGTGTACAATTTATAGGTAGATTCCCCAGAGCGCGATCGCAAAACCCCTTGACGCAAAGGCGGAGCCCGACGTAAAATTGTAATATCAGCTACCTCCGAACTATCCACCACCTCCAAAGGTAAATAAACGCCCCATTCCCGCACAACATCCAACACAGCGGTCATCCATTCTTCAGACTTATTAGCATCAGCGGGACGCTCAACATAAACCTGAATCGGGAACTTCGACCACAGCAAATGACCAACATTCGGTGGCTTAACCCGATCGAAATAATCACCGCTATTTGTTGAATCCTGCCAATTTTCCAGCATTGGCGGCAAAGGGTGAACCTGTGGAGCAGGCCAACTATTCTCCAGAATAGAAACACTAGCAGCAGGAGTATTAACCTGACTAAAAATTATCAGGCTAAAACAACATAAAGCCAATCCCAAACCAGCCCGCAATCGATTTTTGATCCTAACTTTCCACAACCGCATTGTTCCGCCCGGAGATAAACACAAATAAACGCAGATTAATGCAAACTATCTCACATTTATATCTGCGTCAATCTGCGTTTATTTGCGGTTCAAAATCCTCATCTTACGACGCAGGAGTCAACCAACCAGCACTCAAAATTACAGTCAAACCCATAAAAACAATACACAAACCCCAAGTAATGCGATTCAGAGTCGTTTCCGCACTCTTAGCGCTAGTAAACAATTGAGCTTGTCCGCCAATCCCTCCAATACCATCGCCTTTAGGGCTGTGCAGCAACACCAAAACCACAAGTCCTAGAGCAGACAAAGACCAGATCATTTGTAACAGAGAAACAATATTCATAATCGGGGGGGGTAATTGGTAATTAGTAATCAGTAATTTATTATGATATCAAATTCGGTCGATCGCGCACAACCTCGGTTAGACACGGCACTGCCTTTCATCGTGCCAATTTAACCCTGAAAACCTTGAGAAATCTCGCTTTTACCCGAAGCCCGATCCCCCTAGCATAGCTTAATAAGGGGGGGACAGGATTCTTCTCAAAGTCCCCCGACCTAAGGAGGATTTAGGGGGATCTCCGAGGATTTTGGTTCTACACAGAGATGTGTGTACACCGTAGCTTAAGAAGGGGGGGGACAGGATTCTTCTCAAAGTCCCCCGACTATCCGGGGGATGCGAGGGGGATCGGGCCTTGGCTACAAACCAGACTTATCAAGGGTTTTCAGCCTTAACCTGACACCTGCTACAGTCGCACCCGCACCGGAGTGCGATTGGCGCGAACTTCAAAATCAGCCGGTTCAATCATAGAACGTCCGGTCATTTCCGGCGGCTGAGGCAACCTCAACAGATCCAGAATAGTCGGCGCAATATCAGCCAAACAACCGTCCTCCCTCAGAGGAACATCAGTGCCGTGAGCCGGAATTTGCACACCTTCGCCTTCTACCAGAATAAACGGCACGGGGTTAGTAGTGTGAGCCGTCCAAGGATTGCCATTCTCATCGAACATCAACTCAGCATTGCCGTGGTCAGCAATAATAATTGCCGTACCCCCAGCCTTATTAATGCCAGTCAACAGCCGCCCCAAACATTTATCCACAGTTTCGATCGCAATTATCGTCGCACCCATCATCCCCGTATGACCAACCATATCCGGGTTAGCGTAGTTAAGCACCACAAACGAATAAATCCGCTTAGACAAAGCAGCCAGCGCCACATCAGTCACCAGGGCCGCCGACATCTCCGGTGCCGTATCGTAAGTCGCCACCATCGGGCTCTGCACCAACTCGCGGTCTTCCCCCGGAAAAGGCTCTTCCAGACCCCCATTAAAAAAATAAGTTACGTGAGCGTACTTTTCAGTTTCCGCCATCCGCAACTGCCGCAAACCGTGACGAGAAATCACCTCGCCCAGAATATTGTCCAAATTCTGCGGTTCAAAAGCCACCAACACCGACAACTTCGGGTCGTACTGAGTAAAAGTCGCAAAACTGAGCGGCTCAATTAAATGCCGTTCAAACCCCTTAAAATCCGGCGCTACAAAGGCCTGAGTCAATTCTCTAGCCCTGTCCGGGCGAAAATTGAAAAAAATCATCCCATCGCCGGATGCCACCGCGCCCGGAGCAATCCGAGTCGGAAGTGCAAACTCGTCGGTCAATCCGACCGCATAGGATGCTTGCAACACATCAACTGCCGATCGACCATCAGGCGCGCCCTCAATCGTCATCACCTCATAGGCACGCTGCACCCGATCCCAGCGTTTGTCCCTGTCCATCGCGTAATAGCGGCCGCTGATGGTAGCAATCCGGCCAATTCCCACCTGTTCGATATAACCTTGAATCTTGCCGAGAGCTTCCACGCCCTCTTTCGGAGTAGTATCCCGGCCGTCAGTAATGGCGTGAATGCAAACTTCAGAAATTCCCTGGGCCTTTGCTAGCTTTAGCAAACCCAAAATGTGACTCAGGTGCGAGTGAACCCCGCCCTCGGAACAAAGACCAGTCAGGTGCAATTTGCCGCCCCGACTGCGGACTTCGGAGCAAAGTTTAAGTAGGGCGCGGTTGTCTAGCAAAGAACCATCTTCGACAGCATCCGAGATCCGCACCAACTCTTGAGGAACCACGCGGCCCGCGCCCAGATTCAAGTGACCGACTTCGGAGTTGCCCATTTGCCCGTCAGGAAGCCCTACTGCGCGGCCCGATGTTCTAATCAGAGTTCTGGGATAAGCGGCCCAGAGACTGTCCATTACGGGCGTGTTCGCCGCGGCGATCGCATTTCCGTCTTTTTGTTCGCGATAACCCCAGCCATCGAGAATAATCAGCACTACAGGAGATACAGACGTTTGTGCCATGCGAATACCTTATTTACAATAACTAATTTCTCGATCGTCATGAGTTCCGAGTTTGGGGAACATCTTCCGCAAATCAGTTTACATACTTTCTACGCTTTGGCCCAACAAAGCCAACCTAAATTCCCTCAGATGCAGCATTTTGGGAACTGATTTCGACCTGATTGGCGAATTGTCTTGCGTGGAACAATTTTGAATCCAAAGTCTGAGACTGTTACCGATCTCACCAACAGCCGCCGTGCTTTTGCGACCGGATTTTCAGAAATAGTTCAACGGTCTACGGCTCTGCAAACACTCAATAAAGTACCACACTTGGCGGCGTTTGACTACTGCCTCAAGAAATAAATATAGCTTTTATAGGGGTTCTAGCGATGAGGTACTATCGGGCATCGGCCCGCGCAGGGCATTGGGAATTGGCCCGCGCAGGGAGTTGGGAATTGGGCGGAGCGAAGCGGAGGGATTGGCCCGCGCAGGGCGAGCGCGAAGCGGAGGGATTGGGCGAGCGCGAAGCGGAGGGATTGGGAATTGGGCTATCCTCACCACGCTTGAGAACCGGTATATCAACAAAATGAGAAGCCCGTCTATTTTAGATTTTAGATTGATGGATTGGGGAATTGATCGATCGATACCTCAATCTAATTGCTATAAAACAGCTTTGAGGGGGCTGCGAATAATTTTATAGGAGTCGATCGACTATCGGTTTCCGCATCGGCTCGCTCTCAGCGGACATAAAATTCTACAACATCTTTTTTAATTTTCACATCGTAATTGCCAAAGAAATCGTGACCGAGTAGACCAATTGGCATTTGTTTGGCGATCGCCACTTCGACATTTTGGATCGCAGCACCTCCAACCCGAATCGATCGCACTAAGCCGATCGGAAACTCGACAACGCTACCGTCAGCGATCCCCGCCCTGACGGTGCGTACCGGCCTCACTCCCAGTACAGCAGCCATCCGCTGAGTAATCAAAGTGCCACTGGCCCCCGTATCGACAATCATCTCAAAAGTCTTGTCACCGTTAAATACCACGTCAATCACCGGCGTTCCACCATCGCGGCGCTTGATTTTAGCTTGAAATACCTTTGGATTGGCAGATGGAGATGCCGGCGGTTGGACGCGATTTGACGGGCCTCGGCGAAACTGAGAGTACACATTGCCAGTTGTGGCGATCGAGCCTGGTGTGAAAGTGCGATCGAGCTGCTGGTAACTCCGATCCGACACCAATGCGATCGCATTGGTTTCACGCTGCGGGAGCGCCCGATCTTCTAGGTTTTTCATCAATAAACCCGGTTTCTCAAGTTTTGTTGAAAATGCCGCCGGATGTGAAGGAGAATGCAGTTCGCCACCTCCTACTAAGCCAACTGCGGTCAAAACAGCAGCAGAAACAATGCCCGATCGCCAAATCCCCTTGGAAAAAACTTTTGCCACCATAAAATGCCTTTAGTAATTTAAGTATGTCGAAAGAAGACCGCCATTGATATCCTAACCCGCTCCCGAAAACCTAGCGCCCGCTGCAACATCAGATCGTCGGGAAAACTTGGCAATTTAAAAGCGATCGCATACCATCAAACACAGGTAAACTTAAAACCGCAAATGGCAGCAAAGTCGCTAGTCATTTGGATCACTTAAAAGTCAGGCGTTTAGGGCGATCGGCAATGCGTAAACTTTTATATTTTGCAACTATAGGAATGTTGGCTTTCTGGACTGCAGGATGCGGCGGCGACGGCGGCGGCAACACTCCCAGTCCAACTCCCACTCCCGGTGCAGCATCTCCGTCACCGGCCACCAACGCTCCCGGAACTCCCGGCGCCTCCGCCAGTCCCAGTCCTGGAGCTCAGACATTTCCTTCTCCCGTAGTCGCGGCCCAGCCCCCCGGCTTGATCCGATCTACAAACCCCGACGAACGGGCCAGACAAGCTCAAGCAGACATCCAAGGCAAAAAGACAGCATCTGGAGCTATTGTAAACGGGACGGGAATTCCACAGACCACAATCCCCGGCTTAGGAAACGACCCATTCTCAGTCCTTCCTCCTCAACCGCTCAAAATAGACGGTGGCGTGGGCGGCAACGAACTTCCAACCCTGCCAGCCAGACAAGTGCCAAGTCTGCCCAAGCTGCCAGACGAGAGAAATCCGCCTCAGTGGACACCAGCACAGCGCAATAGCACACCGGGCGGCGGTGAAATTGCCCAACTTCCCCAATCTCAAACCCCCGTACAGGTGTCGAGTGTTCCCAACCTGCCGTTAACCTCCTTACCCCAATGGAGACCGCCAATTTCAGCGCGTCCCCAAGCAGCCCCCGGACGCCCCGGAGCCAGACCGGGACGCCCCGGAGCCAGACCGGCAGGCTCCCCAGGCATAGCAGGAGATCCGGCATCTATACCCGGACTGCCATCTATACCGGGCTTCCCAACAGGTAGCACCGGACGGCAGCCAGCGGGCCCCGGACGCCCCGGAACTAGACCGGCAGGCTCCCCAGACATAGCAGGAGTTCCCGCCTCATCTATACCCGGACTGCCATCTATACCGGGCTTCCCAACAGGCACTACCGGACGACCGGGAACCTCACCGGGACGACCGGGAGCCTCACCGGGACGACCGGGAACCTCACCGGGACGACCGGGAGCCTCACCGGGACGATCGCCAGCGATCGCGGCTCGCCCGCCCAGCCCTCCCACAATTCCTAACATCGCTACCAGAGAACTGCCCGGTCTGCCCCAGTTGCCAGGATTAACGCCACCGCCCTCTTGGCAAGACCCAAACCCACCACCGCCCCCACCGACTCCAGCACCCCCACCGCCTCCGCCTTCGACAGACAATGCCAGAGGAGTTGAAGTTAGTGGCGTAGTCAGAGTTGGTAATGACATACTGGTAATTGTGAAAGCACCTAACGAGCCAACCAGTCGATATATCAAAGTAGGACAGCGGATTGCCAGCGGGCAGGTGCTGATCAAACGAGTTGATTTCAAATCTGGAATCGAGCCTGTTGTGGTTTTAGAAGAAAACGGTGTAGAGGTGTCCAAAATTGTGGGAGAAAAATCTCCCCAAGTTGCCCAGAACTCTGTGAAATGAAAAATTTACCTCAATCCTTGGAACGAAAATTGAGAACATTGATGCTTCGCTCAATTCAAAAACTTGGAATCCTGATGTTGGTTAGTTCGGGGGTAGGATACCTCTCGTTGGTAGCCAGCACTCAGCCCTCATTGGCGGAGCCAGCATCAGACCAAACCCGCCCTCCCGTTTGCGAAGGCTCTCCCCCGAACGGTCAAGTCAAGTGCAACTACTCGAATGGTGACAATTATCAAGGAAATTTCGTCAGCGGCAGACCCCAGGGACAAGGAATATACGTCTACTCGAATGGCGATCGCTATGAAGGACTGTTTCGTAACGGCGTGCCCAACGGTCAAGGCGTGTTTCTGTTCGCCAGCGATGCCCGCATGGTGGGAGAGTTCCGCAACGGTCTGATCGTTAGGGGAGAAGCTATTTTTGCCAATGGCGATCGCTACCGGGGAACATTTCAAATTGTCGAACAAATTGGCGGGGGGGCCGCTAGCAGTCAGCCGCACGGCCAAGGGCAATTTATCTTTGCTAACGGCGATCGCTACGCCGGACAGTTTTTCGCAGGAAACCCGTTTGGTCGGGGAGTCTTCACCCGCACTGACGGCACCCGCTGCGACGGTCAGTTTTTTAACGAACAGCTAGACGGCAAAGGTAGTTGCAGTTTCCCAAACGGCATTCGCTACCAAGGCGAACTGCGTAAGGGACTCCCTCACGGTAGAGGAGTAATTACAGATGCTAAAGGCAGACGGTTTTCAGGAGAGTTTCGCGCAGGCAAGCGCGTTCAACCCTAAAATTTAATATCTGATATTAGTGGAGCTGTTTTGAAATGACGACAAATACTGCTTCTGCTTCCGATCGCGCTAACGAGTTTCCTTTCGACTTTGCCCCGCAGCCGACTCAAGATGCTGACTTGTTGCGGCAACTCGATTTCGTGCCCGGTTTGAAGCAAATCTTGACTGTGCGCCAAGTTCATGCTTTAGAACACGCTACCGTTTGGGTACTCAGTCAATCTGGCCCTGCGGCGGCAGCAAAAGCCGATAATCAGTTATTGGGCGGGATGTCCACAGACGAAGGATTTTATCTTTACGGTCACGTTGACATCGCACAGTTGCGCCGCGCAGTGGACGAAGCTTTGCACCGGATTGCTGGCGGAGAGTGGGATTTAGCCGTACATCCCCGCTGCGGCACCAATTTGTCCGTGGCAATGCTACTGACTGCTGGACTTGCTGTCGGTATCAATTTAGCCCTGCCGAAAGGGCCCATCCTGCAACTTTTAGGTTTGGGTGCTGCGGCTGCGGCTGCGGCTCAGTTAGCTCCTGACGCGGGTTCTCTGGCTCAGCGTTACGTCACAACTGCTATTCCGTTTAATTTGAGTGTGGTTGATATTACTGTAAGTCATGACTTCTGGGGACGCGAAGCTCATTTTGTGCGGGTGCGTTGGGTTGAATAGCTGCACAGTATCAAGCCCGATCGATCGCAGTCACGGACACAAAAAAGTGTCAACGATCGCGGACTGTGCAACCGGAATATATCTAACTCATCTGCGTGAATCTGTGTTAATCTGCCTGTATCTGCGGTCAAAAAAAGAGAATTTCTTCACCGTAGATGACAAACGATTGACGCGGATTCACGCAGATGAATAGAATAGATATCTGAATAATTCCGATGCAGCGCGGATTTAATCTAACTAATAACAATTAACTCATAACTTCTGGGTCATCGAAGCTCCTAAATGCGATCGGGATCTACTCCTAATTCTCGCAACCTCGCCGCCAATCTTTCAGCCCGTTGGCCATGCTCATCAGCCCGTTGGCGCTCCACCGCAGCTTGCTGCTCAAGTTCGTGGAACCGAGCTTGTTCTGCTTTAATCAACCCTTCAACTAATGGCGGAGACAGTATTTCATTCACTGATAATGTCAGATTGGGAAATACTACAGATACCATTTGTTGCTCCGCCCTAAAATCAGTCTGGGTATAGATGTCTTCCCCTTCAGGAAAGGCTAAGACTCGCACCAATTCTTTGTTAGGTGTAGGGTCAACAATGATATATTCGGGCACGTTAGCTAGTTCGTACTCTGCTCGTTTAATCACGTAATCGGCGCGCCGATTTTGACTCACTACCTCTATAACTAACAGGGGCTTTTCCTCAAAATCGAGGATACCTGCACCAGGCCTAGCAGCAGCTTGTTCCAAAAGACTATGAGTGCAAACAACTACATCAGGAATCCGAGAGGTATCTTCTTCTGTTCTTACTCCTAAACCTGTTTTTGCTACTAAATCAAGATTGTTTTCAGCTAGGTAACGCTGCAATTTGTAAACTAAATATTCGCAAATTTTTATATGTAAAACTGTTGCGGTTGGCATCGGAATTAATTTGCCTTTGTACAGTTCATATTGTAGATCGGAATCAGTTTGATAAAATCGGTATTCTTCAAAGGTCAAGGTGGGTGAAGTATCAATTTGCTTTGATTCAACAACTGGCACTACAGAATGAGACATATCTTTTCACCGATGTCGATATAATTCTATTATATTCAATCTGCCTCGATCTGGGTGGATTTGCGGTTAAAAATTCCCAAGAGTCGCACTCGCCACCAGAATTGTCAGAGAATAGTTGAATAGTGTAAAATCAATTTGGCGATCACCCCGATAACTCGATTTCACGCTTCAATACACCATCCGACGCCCTATGTCAATCAAAAAAATTCTTTCCATAGCCCTGTTAGTTTTCATCCCCATTTCCATCGCCGCTGAGTATTTGCACTGGGGTTCCCTGGCAGTTTTTATCACATCCGCTTTAGGTATTATACCTCTGGCGATTTGGTTGAGCACAGCAACAGAAGAAGTGGCGATCGTCACAGGGCCATCCATAGGCGGCTTATTAAATGCAGTCTTCGGCAATGCTACGGAATTAATTATTGCCATAGTTGCCCTGAAAGCAGGCTTGATTGACATTGTAAAAGCCAGCATCACCGGCACAATTATCAGCAACTTGCTATTAGTTATGGGATTGTCCATGCTGCTAGGAGGACTCAAGTACAAAGAACAAGAATTTAAGCCAGTCATCGCGCGGGTGAACGGTTCCACAATGACTTTAGCGGTGATTGCAATTCTGCTGCCGGCGATGGTGATTTACACCTCAAACGGAGTGGAACCAGCAGCCATTCAGAATCTTTCGTTAATAACTGCGATCGTCCTAATTGCAGTTTACGGTCTAACTCTGCTATTTTCCTTAAAAACTCACAGCTATCTTTACGAAGTCAGCTTACTAGAACTAGAGTCAGAAAATACTCAAAATACCGATGAAACTACAGCGCACAAACCGAATTTGTGGCTGTGGGTAGGGGTGTTAGTTGCCTCAACTGTTGCCGTTGCTTTTGAATCAGAAATTTTCGTGGGCGTTGTCGAAGAAACTACTAAAGGATTGGGATTAACACCGCTGTTTACAGGAGTTATTCTGTTGCCGATTGTGGGCGGCGCGGCCGAATATGTAACTGCGGTGGGAGTTGCGATGAAAAACAATATGGATTTGTCAGTTTCTGTCGCGATGGGTTCGAGTTTGCTAGTGGCTTTGCTGGTAGCGCCGATATTGGTGATTATTGGATTAGTGATTCATCAGCCGATGGATTTAAACTTTAGTCCGTTTGAAGTAGTCGCAGTTGCGATCGCGGTGACAATCGCTAATCTAATCAGTCTCGACGGGCGCTCTAATTGGCTGGAAGGAGTGCTGCTTTTAGCAACATATATTGTGTTAGCATCGGCATTTTACTTTCACCCCATTACTTGAATCAATCATTGCTGGCAGATAGGACGGCGAATATAATTCGCGCCTATACAAAACCTGCCGGCGCAGGTTGAATCAATAATTGTCGTCCGATCTTGAAGATGCGACTAAATCCTTTTAAAATGCGACTAAATCGCGCCATTTGTCCGCTGTCTTTCTTCCGACTCCCTGCAACCTTTCGACATCCTCCCAAGACTCGAAAGGCTGTTTTTCTCGCGCTGCAATAATTTTTTCCGCTAACTTCGGGCCTACTCCCGGTAAGGTTTCTAATTCTTGTTTAGTGGCTGCATTCAAATTAACTAACTTTTTTCCTGCAATTTGAGGTTTAGCATTCGCAGATTTTGAGGCTGCTTGTAGTGAATCGCATTCTTGTTTCTTAGCGTCGATTTTCTTTTTGATGCGGTGGGGAATTCCCAAGATTGCACCTTTGTAAAGCCGATCGAACTCCCGCTCAAAATGGGCGGCAACTATCGGACTCTCGATCGCCAGCAGCGTCTCATCATTCCCGTGATTTGCAGCCTCACTCCAGTTGTGAGAACCTGTAAGCACCGTATTTCCGTCGATAACGCCGAACTTGTGGTGCAGGCGATCGCCCATTGGTAACAGCGGCACCCCCACCGTAGTCAGCGGCTTTCTCCACGGGCGATTGTCCGCTTCCCAGCGGCAATCTTGCATCAAAGTCGCCCCCATCATGTCTAAACCTTCGCTGTAAGGGCGATAAATGAAATTTGAGTCAATCAAACCTCGCACCGCAACACCCCGCCTAGCGGTAATTTCCAGAGTATTTGACAACCGCTGAGCCGAAAATACAAACAGTGCCAAATCCACCGACTTTTTCGCACTGCCCAATTTTTTGTTAATCAAACTATTGACGCTGTTTTCCCAAGGCAAAGTCGTAGTTGTCGGCGAGAATTGCACCGCAACAGTGGCATTTCCTACTATTACTTTTTGGACAGAGCGAAACGGTTTTTTGATGCCAAATTTGCTGTCCGGTTTACCTCCCGGCCCGTCGCCCCACATGATGTTAAATTCTTGAGTAAATATTTTTGCTAATTCAGGGCTGGCAATTTTTAATAAATTGTTGGCATTGCCGCGACTTGCTGCTGTTTTGAAATCGCCGTGGATATCGCTGGTTGTAAAATTAGCAGAAGTTACGATTACTGTTTTGTTATCAATGACTACAAATTTGTGGTGCATCAAACCGCTGCCTTTACTGCCGTCAGCAGTATCGTCAATGACAGGAATTCCCGCATTTTTGACAATTACTAAAGCATCGTTTTGTTTGATTTCTTCCGGGCTTAATTTGCCGTCTTTATTGGTATCGGCAAGTTGGACGAATTCGTTGTAACGATCGCGATCTCGTTCGGGTAATTTCGCTAACTCTAGGGTTGTATAATCGCTCCAAGGGCGTGTATACAGATGTTCGACTATTAATCTGACTTTAATGCCCGATCGCGCGCGATCGGCCATTTGTCGCGCAATACCGGGCAAGCGAAACTCTTGAACCGCTACATCTACTGTCGATCCAGCACTGGCTACTGCCTCGGCGACCAACTTTTCTAAATCATCCCCAGGTCTAGTTTGCGCGCGATAAGGCTCTGTATAATTAGAAGTGAGGGACTGATTGAAGTATACTTGCAACAAGGCGTCTTGAGGCAGCGGAGGCAGACTCGGAGGCAAATTCTGCACCTTTTGCTTTGCTTGTCCGCAACCCGCCAGAGCGATCGCCAGCAGTCCAGCACAACACAAACCGAGTAAATTATCATAAAGTACAGTCACAAAATTTAAAAAATTATTGAGGTTAAGATGTTGTGCAAATAAACATTGTATATTTTGACGATCATAAAAAATCGTCAAATCCTCTCCCCCTCTCCCCCTCTCCCCCTCCATCGCCATACACAATCTATATGAGCAACAGCTTATAGGCTTACCCACAATTCAAACATATTCGATAAAGTCAACTTAGAACCTATAAATTTTATGAAAGGGAATAGATTTTACGTCTTGTAGAACTGCCTCGATGCCGGAAGCATCACTGGTAGGGTAGCAGCATTCAGGGGCGTGGGTCAAACCCGATACTGCTGCTTTATGGCTAAAAGAAAAACAATTTTTGATTGCGGTCACAAAGGATATGGTAAAGCGTGCCATCGCTGCACGCAAGAGTTGGCAGCGCAGCAGCAATATGTTGAAATGCTGGCAGAAAAACAAACTAAAAAACAAGAGAGGGAAGCATCATTTGCTAAAGATGCGATCGATCTCAGAGGTCTACCCGACCACGTAGTTACTAAAGCTCGCGCAATTATAGCAGCTTTGGGGGAAAATAAGAATTACAGAGATTTCGGTGGCAAACGCCTGCGTCACAACCGATGGATTGTGAGCATTCCTGTAACACGCAACTACAGAATGCTTTGTGAAGATTGCGGCACTTTCTTAATTCCCCAAAAAGTTTTGTCCCACGAAGACTACAACGTTTGCAAACCAGGAAGTTAGTTAGTTGTTATTGGTTATTGGTTATTGGTTATTGGTTATTGGTTAGTTGTTATTGGTTAGTTGTTATTGGTTAGTTGTTATTGGTTAGTTGTTATTGGTTAGTTGTTATTGGTTGTGCTTTTTTTGGGGGAGATGTTATAATTGTTCAATGTTCAACTTGTAAATGTATGGTTAGGTTTCAAGAGTTGCAGGTTTATCAATTAGCAGAGCAAATTTCTAATGAAGTTTGGTTGATTGTTCAATCCTGGGATTTCTTTGCTAAAAATACAGTGGGGCAACAATTGGTTAGGTCAGTCGATAGTATTGGTGCTAATATTGCCGAGGGGAATGGGCGGTATAACTACAATGATAATCAACGTTTTATCAAAATAGCCAGGGGGTCACTGCATGAAACAAGACACTGGTTAAGATTAGCTTGTGCCCGACCTGCTAACCACGGAGCAAATCGAGCGCCTAAAACCTTTAATAGACGAACTATCTCCTAAACTCAACGCTTACCTAAACTCAATTCAAAGCAAAGCAAATACTCAAGCGTTGAAAATCAAGAAAATACCCAAAAGCAAACTACCCACAGACTCTTGACAACTAACAAATAACCAATAACAAATAACAAATAACAACTAACAACTAACCAATAACAACTAACAACTAACAACCAACAACTAACTCATTAAAACCATGCAAATTTACCTCGACTATAGCGCTACAACCCCAACACGCCCAGAAGCAATTGAAGCCATGCAAAAAGCCCTCACTCAGCAGTGGGGAAATCCTTCTAGCTTGCACGAATGGGGACAAAGAGCGGCCACTACTTTAGAATTAGCTAGAATGCAGGTTGCTAGCCTAATTAACGCACTACCGGAATCGATAATTTTTACCAGCGGGGGAACTGAAGCGGACAATTTGGCAATTATGGGAATTGCCCGTCTTTATACAAAGCCGCAGCATATCATTATTTCCAGCGTAGAACATTCCGCAGTCGCAGAACCGGCGCGACAACTCGAACAGTGGGGATGGGAAGTAACGCGATTACCGGTGGATAAATTGGGGCGAGTTCACCCCTTGGATTTGCAAGAAGCATTGCGATCGAATACAGTGTTAATTTCGATTGTTTACGGGCAAAGTGAAGTTGGCACGCTGCAACCAATTGAAGCATTATCACAAATTGCCCGATCGCGCAATATCATATTTCATACCGATGCAGTTCAAGTAGCCGGGAAACTGCCAATAGACGTGCAGAAATTCCCCGTAGACTTGCTTTCGCTTTCGAGTCACAAACTTTACGGGCCGCAAGGTGCAGGCGCGCTTTACGTGCGTCCGGGACTGGAATTAGCGCCAATGTTGGGGGGGGGCGGACAAGAGTTGAAACTGCGTTCAGGGACGCAAGCGCTGCCCGCAATCGTGGGTTTTGGAGTGGCGGCGGAGTTGGCTTTGCAGGAAATAGATACAGAAACAGCGAGATTGATTGAATTGCGCGATCGACTTTTTGACAAATTAGCCCACATATCCAGTTTAGTACCAACGGGCGATCGATATTGCCGACTGCCGCACCACACCAGTTTTTGCATTGTCTCCCCCCAATGTAGCCCTTACCAAGGGATAGATACAGGGCGAATCACAGGCAAAACTCTCGTGAGACAGCTAAACTTAGCAGGAATTGGCATAAGTTCCGGTTCCGCTTGCAACAGCGGCAAACTAACAGCAAGCCCAGTTTTGTTAGCAATGGGATATAGCGAAAATGATGCTGTTTGTGGAATTCGCTTGACACTCGGACACCAAACAACCGAAGCTGATATTGATTGGACAGTAATTGCGATCGGGCAAATATTAGATAGATTGATGCCCAAAGTAGCATTGTGCAGGCATTAGAAACAATCTCAGAAACCGGGTTTTTTCCACTATCTTCGCATCACATCGAATATCTTCGCAAAAACCCGGTTTCTCGCTACCCACGCACAATCTCAGAAACCGGGTTTTTTCCAATATCTTCGCATCACATCGAATATCTTCGCAAAAACCCGGTTTCTCGCTACCCACGCACAACCATGATAAAATAAATCCTGATATTATTCACAACTCCCCACAATGGAAGAAAAGCGCGCCCAAGCCTACCTAGAACTAATTCATACCCTGCTGAATTGCCCCAGCGGATCGGAACCGCAGATATTGCAAGATAATATAGAATTGTTGGATGTCGAATTTCTGGAAACTTGCGAGTTGGTAGCAGAAAAGATGGCACAGCAAGGAGGAGAAAACGGCGCTAGCTTCCTGCGAAATCTGATTAGTCAGCTATTACAATTAATCGATATCAACGATGGCGATAACTCCGAAGGTGAAAATCCCCAAGAGTATGCAAACTTTATCCTAGAATTATTGCAAGCAGAAGATGCTAGCACTAGCACTGCAGCAGCAATTCACCCCATGCTAGCTGAAAGACAACATCTCCTCAATGACAGTTTTCCTGGGATTTTAGAGCAAGTATTGCAGAGGTTAATTGCTGGCGAAAATGCCCAAACCATTGACTCAATGGTCAGCCTCGTGGAAGACTTGGCCATTAATATTAGCAATTTTTCGGGTGGGAATAGAGCGAATAATATTGAAATTGCCATTGCTGCTTATCAGATTGTTTTGAATAATCGGCAACCCGGAAGCCAAAAGTTTGCTCAAACTCAAAACAATTTAGCTGCTGCCTATATTAGCAGAATAAAGGGTTCGCGGGCGGAAAATGTGGAAATGGCGATCGCCCTTTATGGTGCTGCTTTAACAGTCTACACCCTTGAGGCTTTCCCGGAAGATTGGGGAATGGCTCAAAATAACCTAGCTGCTGCTTACGCCAACAGAATCAACGGTTCGCGGGCGGAAAATATCGATCGCGCGATCGCATTTTTTGAGGCTGCTTTAACTGTTCGTACCCCCGAACAGTTTCCTGAAGATTGGGCAATGATTCAATATAACCTAGGTAATGCCCATAATGACAGAATCAACGGTTCGCGGGATGAAAATCTTTCCAAAGCGCGATCGTTTTATGAGGCAGCTTTAACAGTATATACCCGTGAGGATTTCCCTGAATATTGGGCAATGATTCAAAAGAAGCTGGCTAATACCTAATGTGAGGCTGCCTTAACAATCTCAGAAACCGGGTTTTTTCCGATATCTTCGCATCTCATCGAATATCTTCGCAAAAACCCGGTTTCTCCCTAGGACGCACAACCACGATCAAATAAAAGCTGGTGTTATTCAGAACTCCCCACAATGGAAGAAAACCGCGATCGACTTCAATCCGAAGGTGCATATTCCCAAGAGTATGCAAACTTTATCCTATAATTATTACAAGCAGAACAAGATAGCAATAGCTATATTAAAGTAATTTATCCGATGCTGGCCGGGCGGCAACATCTCCTCAATGCCCGTTTTGCCGAGACTTTACAACAAGTAGCCCAGAGGTTAATTGCCGGCGAAAATTCAGAAGCAATTGAGTCAATTGTCGCCATCATTGAAAAATTAAGTGCTCATATTCATCAATTTACCCTTGGCAGTATAGCGAATAATATTGAAATTGCAATTACTGGTTTTCAAATAGTTTTAAATAATCGGCAACCGGGAAGCAAAGAGTTTGCTGGAACTCAAAATAACCTAGCTATTGCTTACAAAAACAGAATCCAAGATTCGCGGGCCGAAAATCTGGAACGGGCGATCGCCTTTTATGACGCTGCTTTAACTGTTCGTACCCTTGAGGATTTCCCGACCGATAATGTAGAAACATTAAATAACCTGGGCTGGGCTGATCTGGCAAAACTAGACCACATCAACCAACAAAAACCCGTAGACACAAACCAAAAAGCAGCAACTCTCCAAAGTGCCTACGATACCTTTAAAACTGCCATAATCGGAGCTACCCAACTGCGGAAGTTGGAATCGCAAAATGAAAGCAAGCAAAAACATGATTTGCAGTGGGACAGACTCTACAAAGGCATGGTGCAAGTATGTCTCGATCGCCAAAGCAATCAAGAAGCACTCTTATATGTCGAAGCCAACAAAGCCCGCAACCTTGCCGAATTAATCGCCCAAAAACAGGAAATTCCCACAACCCTAGCACCCATCACCTTCACCGAAATTACCCAACTCCTCACCCCAGACACCGCCCTAATAGAGTGGTACATCACCGACGCTGAAATCATCACCTTTGTAGTCACTTATCCCGACGTGCTGACAGTGCATCGCCATCGTCAACAGGATGAATTAACCGACTTAGTTAATGAGGGGTTGCTTAATCAGGGTATGAAAAAAATAAGTTGAAAATTCAGAAATTTTGTGGATTCTGGTTTCTATGACTTGCATATTTAGCCTTTCATACCGTAAATCAGCAACGCCGTTAATGAATAGCGGGAATCCTAAAAAACCAGCAAAACCGACTGGCCAAAACAACTTGCTACCTATCTCCAGCGCCTCGTCGCAGCAATTATGATTTACTTAAGAAACTCTATGCAGAAATTGAGGTGACAATCGCTAGCTTAGAAACAAAAATCGCTGACTTTGAATCGAGCAATGATGTTGATTCCCAGGAAAATGTCGCTCTAGATAAGTGTTTAACCTATCTCAAAATCAAACTAAAAGAGTTACTTGGAGAAAGTTTGAATTATGAAAGAGCGTTAGAAGATCTCGAAGCTTTTAATAATACGATTAATCTTCATGTTTACCATTATCAGGAAAAGCTGTCTGAGATTTCTTATAAATGGCAATTTTCAACGGATAAATTGAGCGCATTTAATTTTTTTATTGAGAGAAGTTGTCCGTATTTTTAACGACAAATTCAGGGGATTTAGGCTATTTTAAACATGGTACTGATTTGATTAAGATTGCGGTGGATTTGGTAGCGGGGATTGTGGATATAGAACAAGCAGAAATCGATCGCTCTTTAGAGAGAACTATTCAAATATGGGGTACTGGATTAGGGGCTGGAGGCCTTGTGGTGTCTGCGGTTTCAGGTTATATCGAGACACCGGTAGTGTTCAGAATACCTCAAAAAGGGGATGTGCTTCATCCGGCTGTAGCTAGTCTGTTGTTGAGTCTCTTGGTTGTAATTCTGGTTTCTGGATTGATGGGCTGGATTAATGGTGCGTGGAAGATTAATCAGTTGAGATGGTTGCGGCGCAAGTCTCAACCTCCGAGATTGCCCGATTCCCAACGTCCACCAGTTAATGATATTTTACAGGAAGCGGCCCAAGTGCGGGAGACTTCTGAACAATAAGGCCAAAGAAACCGGGTTTTTACCGAATCTTTGCGCCACAATTAATGATTTTTCCCAAAAACCCGGTTTCTGACTCCGCCGGCTAAGAGATAATTTAAAAGTGTTGAAATCCTCGATCGATCTTTAAGCCAACATCAGGACAAATACCGCTGCTATCACTCAACAAAATATCGTTGCTTTCGGTAGTGATTCCCACGATCGCAGCACCATCACCAATTCGATCGACCAATAGCTTAGCATGGGCGATCGGCAAAAACAACACTAACTCAAAATCTTCGCCGCCGTACAACGCCCAATCTAAAGCTGTTTCGGTTGATACGATTTCCCTTAAAATAGGAGGAATTGGTATTTGGGCGCGATCGACTTTTGCACCCACACCGCTAGCCCGACAAACTTGCACAATCGCATCTGCTAAACCATCGCTGCTATCCATTCCGGCGATGGAAAATTCACCCGCAGCATCTAAAATTTCCCAAACAACCGGCAAAACATCCAGCCGCGGTTTAGGCCGCTGATGAGCGAGAATTAGAGAAGTTCGATCGCCCTTTTCCAGATTGAGCCCAAATTCTGGATTTAACAACAATTCTAATCCCGCGCGGGAGGCTCCGTGCACGCCAGTCGCCACAATCGCCCAATTCGATCGCGCATTTGACCGACAGATGGTACGATCGCACTCAACTTGTCCAAAAGCCGTAATCGCAACTGTCACCACGGGCGATCGCACCACATCCCCACCCACGATCGGCGTATGATAAACTTCCAAACAAGCCGTCATCCCCCGATAAAACTCTTCCACCCAATCCACAGCCGTATCCGCACTCACAGCCAGGGCTACCGTCACCGCCACAGGGGTTGCTCCCATTGCCGCGAGATCCGACAAATTTGCCGCTGCGGCGCGCCAGCCTGCGTAATAAGGGCCTGTGGTGCGATCGCTAAAATGCACTCGATCTACCAACATATCAGTAGTAATAACTAAAGAGCGATCGGCTGGAACGGCAATGACTGCTGCATCATCTCCCACAATTTCCGCAGCGCAAAATCTCTGCAAAATTGTTAAAAGTCCCTGTTCTCCAATCTCCTTAATTTTCATACCTTCTTTCTCCTGCCTTCTTCCTGACAACCAATAACCCACAACCAATAACTACTAACCAATAACCAATAACCAATAACTAATAACCAATAACCAATAACCAATAACTACTAACCAATAACTACTGACTACTGACTACTGACTACTGACTACTGACTTCCCAATTACCATTCCTTGCCAGAAATCGGCGGCAAGCGCAACCTAGGAAATCGATAAAAAGTATCTCCTTCATCATCCACCTCTAAAATCGCAGAAAAAATCTTCACTTGCCGGTTTAAATACTCCTGAGCAACTTCAGCCTCCACCCTAGCGCTGGCGGCCAACTGAATCAGCGACATCTGACTGTTTTGATTTTCCAACAACTGATAAAATGCCTCATCTAACTGTCGCTTTTGCTTGCTTTCATTCAGATTATTGACAATCAACAAGCCCGCGAATCCGCCCAAACCAATTACCAATAAAAATTCTAAAATTGCCATAAAATCGATTGCATTGCGAGTTTGAATAACGCTGAATAAACCTAAATGAAATAATGATGTTAATTCACCTTCTACTTATCTAATAAAATTTTGCAGCCTGCGGAGGCAGGCTTTGTTTTTGTAGAAGTGATGTGAACTACCAGACGCTGACCACTTAATTGGTACAGCGCCAGCTTCCTGATTCAACGGGGCGGGGCGTCCAACAAAACCGAAGTTTTACTCTTGTCCACTTACATCCCCTCTACAGGCAGAAGCGCTAGTTCCTAACGCCAAAATCCGCAAGGCTTGATTCCTAATGTTGATGGCGGCGTTGACATCGCGATCGTGGTGATGACCACAATGCTGACAACTCCATGCTCTAATATCAAGAGTGAGATGATCGACGCGATTTAGGCATATATGGCAAGTCTTAGAGCTAGGAAACCATCTATCGATTTCGACATATCGTTTTCCTTCACTCTCGGACTTGTACTTAAGCATCGTACAGAACATACCCCAACCAACATCGCTAATAGCTTTGGCTAAATTATGATTCTTTACCATGCCTTTAATATTGAGATTTTCCACTGCAATAACTTGGTTTTCGTCAACTATCTTGCGGGATAGCTTGTGCAGAAAATCTTCGCGACACCGGGCTATTTTGGAGTGGACTTTTGCCACCGCCAGTTTTGCCTTTTTCCTGTTTTGACTGTTTTTAGTTTTGCTAGCAAGCTTTTGCTGCTTGCGTTTCAAGTTTCGTTGACCCTTGACAAAGTGTTTGGGATTGCCAAACTTAGAACCATCACTGGCGATCGCAAAATGAGTTAACCCTACATCGATGCCAATAGCTTGATCCGCTGGAACGAATTCAGGTTTTTCTTTCCCATCCGAGATCAAAACAGAAACAAAATGTTTACCGTCCCGGTTCCGAGACACGGTAACAGTCTTAATGTTTCCCTCAAAGTCACGATGTCGCCGACAGAAAACTAAACCAATCTTAGGTAGATGGATATAGTCACCGTCAAATTTAACATTTTGAGGATAACTAATCGACTGCCTACCGTGCTTGGCTTTGAATTTGGGCGGCATCGCCCTCTTGTCAAAGAAGTTTTTATAGGCAGTAGATAAATTGAGGGCAACCACCTGCAAACATTGAGAATAAGGCTCTTTTAACCATTCGTATTCTTTTTTAAGTGCAGGGAGTAAGCCTTGTATATACCCTCTAGTTAATCCCTTGCCAGTATTCTTGTAAGTTTCTTGACATAGATTTAAAGCGTAGTTCCAGAACCATCTCGCGCAGCCAAAAGACTTTGCGAGCAAGACTTCTTGTCCACCTGTGGGATAAATTCTGTACTTGTAGGCTTTATACATTTATCAAGATTGCCGAATACAGATAAAAACATCATAGCTCACAAAAACAAAATTGATTCGCGGTTGCTCAATTTATTTTCACCGCGAGTTTTCATCCTGGCGCTCACCTTCGGTAGAGCGCGGGACTTCCCATTCGCATTAGTTAAATCACCGTCTTAATTGATTATTGCAGCCCGCAGAAGCGGGCTTTGTTTGTGCGATCGCGTTGCTAGCGATTTAAATCGCCGTCTGTGTTTGCCTGTCGCTCAAACTTGAGGTTGAACTAAATTTTCCTTACCTTTAATCACCTTAGCAGATACAATCTTGTCTCCCTGCTTCAGTTGCTCCAAAACCTCTTTTCCTTCAGTCACGTAACCAAAAACAGCATATCTACCGTCCAACAGATTCAAACCAGCGGGCGTAAGTTCAGGTTCAAACAAGAAAAAGAAAAATTGAGAAGAACCGCTGTCGGGATCGGCTTCTTCCCTAGCCATCGCCACAGTACCGAAAGCCGAAAAAGGCAAAACCGGTTCGTCGCGATAGCGCCCCGCATCTTCTAGAGTAATCCCGTAAACAGGTTCTTTTTCGTCCCTAACGAGCACTTCTAGCGGAATATTCCGATATTTGCCAGTAGCTGGGTCAATAAAACCCACTTCCTTGCCTTCAGGGTCTCCCGTTTGCAAAACATAGGATTCTTCCGAGCGAATAAACGGCAAACCGTCATAAAAACCTCGATCGACCAAATCCACAAAATTACCAGCAGTCACCGGCGCGCTGTAACCGTCAACCACAAGAGTCATTTTTCCCTTTTGAGTTTCCACAGCCACAGTAGCGCGCCCTTTCAGTTGAGGCAGATTAGCATACTTTGCCGGTACTTCAAACGGAAACTCTGTCACCATCAACTCTTGGATTTCGCCTACCGAACCGAGGATTGTGGCTTTCAAATCAATCACTTTTTCCCTGTCTTTAGCCTCAACAGCCTTTTCCAGTTGGGCAACTCCCTCCTTGACTCGCACGACTAGCGCCTCAGCTTCCGGCTTTTGCGCCTCGGGAATACTCGCTAAAAGATCTGACTCCCGCAGGTTGAGAATCCTTGAAGCCTTGCTGACATCGCTGCTAATGGGCCCCCAACGCTTAGAACGTATGTGGTTGCCAATGTCTTCGAGACTGATTTGCAATTCTCGCACAGTCTGATTGTCAATCGGTAAAGCTAAGCGCAGCAGCGCCCGGCCGTCGGTAATCGCATTCCCCGCAGGCATACTGCTGGAGCGTTTGGCATGGGATACTTCACTGAAACTCAGGGAGAGTGAGAACAGCAGGAGTGCTAAAGCGACGGTTTTGACCAAGCGCTTGCACCTATCGATCGAGAAATTCTGCAAATGCAACATAACTTTAACTTTTATTGCCTCTTTTATCTTCCCACAGCGCTGCCCGCCTTCTAACCGTTACATCCGTTCCCAAACTTCGTTCCTGAGAGAGCTTTTTAGCTTTCGGTACAGAAGTTGCTCCCTTTCAACGGTAAAATAAAATGCCAATTGCTTTTTGATGCCGTCGGCTAGACTGCGGCTTTAAGCTGACACCGCTCAAAAACTGATACAATCCCCAGACTCCTGTCGTGGAGAGATCGAACATTTTAGACCGAGGTTCCTGCTTTGGTGACTCACTCAGCCACCAGTAAATCTCAAATCGAAAAATGGCAAATCTAAAATCGACTGACTGTAGTTCCCCCGTGCCCTCCGGCGACGGGATTGCCCGCAAAAATTTATTATATGATTTCCAGTAACGACTTCCGAACAGGTGTTTCAATTGAATGGAATAACGGCGTGTGGCGGGTTATCGAATTCCTCCACGTCAAGCCAGGAAAAGGCTCAGCTTTTGTGCGGACAAAATTAAAAAACGTCCAAACAGGAAGCGTAGTAGAACAAACTTTCCGGGCTGGCGAGACTATGCCTCAAGCCAATCTCGAAAAGAGCTCGATGCAGCATACCTATAAAGAAGGCGACCAGTTTGTCTTTATGGATATGGAAACTTACGAGGAAAGTCGCCTCAGTGCTAAGGAAATAGGCGATCGTGTCAAATATCTCACTGAAGGAATGGAAGTCAGCATCCTTCGCTGGAATGACCAAATCATGGAAGTGGATCTGCCCAACTCTGTCGTCTTGGAAGTGACGCAAACCGATCCCGGAGTCAAAGGAGATACTGCCACCGGTGGCAGCAAACCCGCCATCCTCTCCACCGGCGCTCAGATTATGGTGCCTCTATTTATTTCGATTGGAGAACGGATTCGGATTGATACTCGTGAAGACAAGTACCTCGGTCGAGAGTAGAAACGACGGAGGAAAAGGGAGTTTTGAGCTTGGGTTTTAGAGTTTTGAGTTAAACAGCTAAAAATTCCACACTGATCGCTCAAAGCTTAAAAACCATCCCTTTTATCTCCAAACTCGGTGAGTTTGCTAGCTTCGCCGGATTCCTAATTTTCAATTATCAATTCTCAATTACCCTTTAATTTGCTGTGGAATTAGACTTAAACCAGCTTTGCGAATTGCTAACTGTTTTAGACAAAACAGGCATTTCGGAACTGACGTTAAAAAGTGGGGAGCTTGAACTGACAGTACGCAAAGGCATTCTAGCCAGCGAACCAAGCACCGCTGCAGCGCTCCCTGCTGCTGCTGCTGCTGCGACAATCGCTCCGATCGCCTTGGGTGCTGCTAGCTCCACTGCGGCATCACCGGATGCTGTGGGCGAAAATTCAGGAGCGGCTCAGGCTCATCCCCCTGCTGCCGTTTCTGCTGCCGTTTCTCCTCCTGTCGATACCAAATGGGTGCCAATTATCTCGCCGATGGTAGGAACCTTTTATCGCGCTGCAGGCCCCGATGAGCCACCTTTTGTCAATGTGGGCGATCGGATCAAAGTCAGCCAGACAGTTTGTATTATCGAAGCGATGAAGCTGATGAACGAAATTGATGCTGATGAAGTGTCCGGTCAAGTGATGGAAATTTTAGTTCAAAATGCGGAACCTGTCGAATACGGTCAAGTTTTGATGCGAATTAATCCGGATTGAAAGATTACTTTATTGTTATGGAATAAATCCTAATATTTCCAAATCGCTTCTCTCCGGTGAGTTTGATGAAGTCATCCCAGCCTGTCCCGCAAGAGGTTGTGCAACAAGTTGCTGAGTATTTCAGCATCCTGAGCGAACCAATGCGTTTACGAATTTTGAACTTGCTTCGCGACGGCGAAAAATGCGTGCAAGAGTTGGTGGAAGCTACTCAAACGAGTCAAGCCAATGTTTCTAAGCACCTCAAACTTATGGTGCAAGCTGGTATCCTCACTCGCCGGAGCGAAGGGACTTCAGCTTATTATAAGGTGCAGGACGAGTTAATTTTTGAGCTGTGCAATATGGTGTGCGATCGGCTTGCTACCAGGATCGAAGAGCAAGCCTTGCACTTTAGGGCATTTAGCGTGACATCAAATACTAAAAATTAGTTTTTAGTTGTTAGTTGTTAGTTGTTAGTTGTTAGTCCTTAGTCCTTAGTCCTTAGTTGTTACAGCAATCCTTGCAGGATTTGCAGGACTATTCCTTACCATGCTCTTCGAGAGCATGGCAGATGGTTCGGCTCTGCCGATTTTAACAGCGGAGGCTCTGCCTCGCTTACATGGGTTTCCAGGCTCTGGGAAAGCCACCAGTTAACGTCATTAGTCACAAGTGCGATCGCCCCCGAATAGCAAACGTCATTAGTCCCCAGCCATCAGTTATATCAAATCCAGTAACTGCGGAATTATACCTGACAAACGAGCGGGACACTTAGCTGCACGATCGCACTGCACTCAGAAAATATTATTTTTTGTAAAATATAAAAATATCATCAGTTATCAGTTATCAGTTATCAATCCCTACTTTTTTCATTCCGATCGATGATCTTTGCAAGCGGGGACAGCACTAATGACTAATAACTAATGACTCCTAATTTTTAAAGAGGAAAATTTTTGTCAAAACTTTGGCGGGTACTCGGCTGAGCAACCTCCAAACCTTCGCCACCCAAAAGTTCTAAAGGCTTGCCATCCACCGAAATCCAAACCTTAGCATTCGGTTTTAAACTCGTAGCCGTATAGATAACTTGCCCTAACCGGCCAGTCATCGAAGTGCTGCCTCCGCCCGAAGTAAATTCGGCCGACAAATCGACATAAACTCCGTCATTCTTGACACTCAAACTGCGGAGTTTTGTCCCCTGGGGAATTTCGCTATAAACAGTTGCATCCTTGGGCCCAGCCAACAAACTGTTAAAAGCAGCTTCTAAAGCTGTATCAGGCTCGTCAGCAGGTTTGACAGCTACTTTGGTAGGAACTGCTTCAAATTTACCACCGGCCCCTTTAACCCAGTAAACTTGGACTGTTGGAGCACCAGCCTCCGGCAAAGGCTTTGGCTGTGGCGACTTGGAAACCAGAGCCTGCTGTGGCAGAGTCTGTGGAGTCTGAGCCTGCGGCACCTCAACAGGATTGGGAGGAGGTACGGGAATAATTACAGCAGGGGATTCTGCAGGAGTTGGGGACAGCGCCGGAGCGGTAGTCGGAGCGGAGGAGTGCGTCTCTGCGGAGTTTGGCGAACGGTTCGCCGTCCACAAGGCAATACCCCCTCCCGCTGCTAAAGCGAACCCGCAAACACCGGCAATGACTGCTGTGGAGATGCGGCTTACTTCTGGTCCATCTTTCATAATACAAATCCTCCGCACACTTTGAAAGTTTGATTTAGTAAAAAGCGATCGCCGTTGACCGCTTGCTTATAAACTACTTCATTTCATTGTAAAGTTCCCGGAAGACTAGATCTGCCAACTTTCGGCAACTGGCATTTCGAGCGTCTGCTAGCCGACCGCCGCGTTTTTTTGTTTCATCTGCCTCGAAGGCGCGACCGACGAAGTATTCTCGCAGCTCCAATTGGACAGGGGTGTAACTCCGTCCTTTGGCGTTCTGCGGCTCAATGCGACAGTTGATGTAAGTCCAAAGAGTCGATCGCGTGTTGGCGCATCCCGTCCAGTTTCCCCCACCGCGACCGGCTTTGACTTGGCCGCTAGATTTCTCAACCTTGCCAAGACCGCAAGCTTGCCGGAATCTTCGGAGCGCTCGCTTCTTGGGCAAGCACAGAAAATCTTCAAAAGGGAAGATTCTAGAAAGAATCCATCCGCGCTCGCGGTAGCCGAAGGCAAACCGGTCAAACACCCGATGGTATCGATCGAAGTCAGGCTCGCAAAGCAGGTTGATTAGTCTGAGTTCAATTTGTGCCTCGGTGTCGTGAAGGTCGCAAAGTGCCGATGCAAATTGGCGCGTCATTTCGGAGATGTTTGCCCGATCGCACTTTTGCTCTTTTTCGTAATGATTGTTAAACCGCGAGAGGATGCTTTTAGAGAGGAAGTCGCCGCGACCTGCGAGCCACGCCCAAAATGCCGGTGGTTTTCCGACATCGAGAGAGCCGTTCGCTCTCTGCGATTTGACCGTCGCGCGCGCTGGATATTCCCAGGCAAGGCGGCCTTTGATTGAGTTGATGAAGCTCGTTTGCTTGCGCGTCGTGGTTTTTAAGTCCAGCAGCGCGCGCCGCATCTGTTCAATTTTTGGATCGAGTTCTTTCACCCAAAAGCGGCGATCGTAAACATCGAGGTAGTGGCGGCGGTAAAGTTCGCACATCACCAGCGCGTCAAACGGATCGTCTTTATTGTCGGTTCCTCCCAAGCTGCGGCGAGTTGACTTGACCATACCTTGATCCGCCGTCAAGACAAAGATGCCGTTTTTTTTGAGATGCTTGCGCCAGTAGTAAGAGTAAGTTCCGGTTCCTTCCAGTATCGCCACAGCCGGTGAGTCTCCCACTTTTACGAGCAAGTTATCAAGTTCTGTGACCTCGTAAACTGCGTGAACTTTTTCAAATTCGGGCGATAAGTAAAAATCCCTCAATGCGATTTGCGGAAAATTCTCAAGCAAAACCACATCGACACGGTGTGCCGACACGTCAATTCCTATTACTTTAAACATCACTTCCTACCTAAAAACCTCTTACATAACCCACGAATCACCCAAGGGCATTACACCCATATCCGCACAGGGGCTTAGGAGATTTATCGCGCGGTGGGGTTGGAATCCACCGCGCGTTTGCGATTAATTGGTCGTTCCCACGAGAATTTTGGGACAGCATTTAACTGTCCACCTCCTTACTGAAGAACTAGAACTAATGCGAGGACGCAACCCTTACCCGCGACTCCCCTTTAAAACGGGAGTTTCGACTGTTAGGGCAAACAGTTCATCAGGCGGGATTCACCTTGTCAAAGCTTGATGCAGTTGAGGGATATTAACGCTATGTAAACGTACAAAGCTTCGGGCTTCTTAAATTCAGTAGTGAGTCCACTCTCGGTTCGGTAAGTCTTCAAGATATCGTTAGCTATATTCACTGATTCCACTAAGCAGCGATCGTGATTTTTATGAACACCGAGATAGCCCTTTGCTCTTGCCTGCTCAATGATAAGAAGGGTCTCTCTCAACTTGCTTCGATCAAAAGCCTCGCCAAACATTCTCTCGCAGTCGGCGACGAGGCTTCTAACCAATTTGTTTTTATTGTTTGCGCTTGGATTCATGGTATTACTAAGGGTGAGAAGTAACTTTTGATAGGGCGAATTCTCGAAGGAGCGATTGAGTTGAATCCTCAATCGCTTCTGATATTAGATTTTAGAGTTCGATGCCGAACTTTCAGTCGTGGGGAGACTCCCGCACTTGCTCGGTCAACTGATTGAGAACGCTGTCCAGTAGCTCCTGCGTGAGTTCCCCGTACTCGAACTCGACCATTTCTTTGACCTCGATCATTACTTGTTCCAAATCGCGTTCGAGAAGGTTGCTCAGTATCTTAGTCGTCACTGCAGACGCAATAACAGTGGATGCGATTATGCGTTTTTCTTGTAGGGGTAAGTCCGCTAAGCCGATCGCCCGCGCAGGCCCCTCGCCGTCGCCGTCGGGAATAATCCGAATGCACTGCAAGTTCATTTCGCAACTGTCCAGACAATCAGCAAGAGTTTCTGCTAGTTCAGATAGTGCGCGGTAATTGCCCTGAAACTTCAGAATCAGATTCGCTGTATTAAAATCAACTTCTGCGATTTCCGATTTCATCTCATCGGTCATCGGCGGCATTTCTGAATGCCGATAGGTAAAAGTATTTGGTGGTTCCATTGTTGTTTTTAGTGGTAGGAAGCGATCGCCCGATCGGACGATCGCACTGGAAGCAAAGTGATGGGAATGTGAGATACGTTCAAATTACATCGCATCACCCCCTTCTGGAGGAGACAGACCGCTCGACTCCGCACCCGCAGGATTCAAGCTCCAAATATCGATCAGGTCATCGCTGCAGAAGGGAATGGCACCGTATTTACTGTGAGTTGGGGGGAAGATCGGTTCTGGCACCACAGGTAGAGGTGGCGGGAATAAATCCGACAGGTACCAGTCGCCGGAAACTAGCAAGTCCCAGATGTGGCGCAGCTTCCCGAATTTGCGTTTGAGGTGTCCCATGCTCAAAAACCAAGCACCTCCCTCACCCCTGGAGAGGTTGAGAAGAGCCGCTTCGGCCAGCGCGAGAACTCGCTTAAAACTCGGCTTTTCAACCGGCGAGATGTCTTTGGCGTGTCGAATTGTCTGAGACGGCGATCGCACTTGTTCCAGCAATTCCTGATTCCGCATTCGCAGTCGGGCAATTTCTGCGAGCGCATCTGCCAGGTCGGGATTTTCTGTCGGCTCCTGGGCTAGATCGACACCGGGGGAATTTTCTGTCGGCTCCTGGACTAGATCGACACCGGGGGAATTTTCTGTCGGCTCCTGGGCTAGATCGGCATCGAGGAAATTTTCGATTGGCCCTGAAGGAAAGGCTAGTTGCAATTCTCGCTCGATCTGATCCTTGGTGAGATAGAGACCTTCCGGGGGTTCGAGTTCGGGAAAATCGTCGTAAAAGTCGCGCTGCTCTTGGAGCCGGTCTAGTTCTTCGTCGGTCACCGGGGGAAGATAGTCGCAGTCTGCGATCGACTGAAATACCGAAAAAGGCCGATCTACAAGTGCCGCAATCCAAGTCTCTCTATAAGCTTTGTTGCCAGCGGGCACGATGCCGAGTTCCTGGGCTATCCGCTTGAGTTCCGGCAGCAGGTGTTTGTCTAAAAGTTCGCGGGTGTACGTGTGCATGATTTAAAGGAAGGGGCGAGGGGTTCGCCCCGCATTGTTGGAGTATGCAATGCAATCTATGGGAGATTTAACGCAGAGATTTAGCTAAACCAAGTTCACGCGGCCGAGCCGAATTTCTTTGTTGTGTCTACCCACTAGCAGTTTAGTGCTAGTCCTGTTTTATGTCAAGCACTAAACTGCTAGCACTTTAGTGCTACTATGAATAAAGCTGACGATGAAGAACGGAACGTACCAACCTTGAAAAGTCTTAGGGAAAGTGCAAACCTCACCCAGCCGGAACTTAGCCGCCGGATGGGGGTAGGAATTCGCATTATTGGTGACTGGGAACGGGGAGAGTCTATCCCCCGATTTGATCGAGCCATCCTTCTCGCGAAAGAGTTAGGGATACCCCTAAAAACTCTTGCTAGGTCTTTTGGTCTGAACGTAGAGAGCGTGCCAAATGATGAGTCTGTAAATTGACGATCGAACGTAAAAGGATCTCAAGTTTTGAGGCGGATGCGCGATCGGCAAAACTGACACGCTCCCAAAATACAGCTACACATAAATGCGTCTCCCATGAGAAAGCATTTATGTGTAGCGCAACAATAAAGAATCTCTCAATACTATGCAGAGACAACTATCTATATTTGATAGCCTTCAACCGCTTGACATACCACAAGTCAGCCTAAGACCTGGCGACTGGGTGAAGCTGCGGCGTAAGACTCCCCACGCTGCTCACTGGAAAAAAGGCGAGATTGTGCAGATTGAATCTGTACACCCGGTTAATGGTTGCGGCCGATTTTGGAATGAGCGGGCGAACGATTGGGGATACTTGTATCCCGATGACGTGACGGTGACGTTGCCGCCGAGGGATTCAGTGTCGCCGGGGGCGATCGAGCAATCTGTTACAGAATTAGAACCCCAGCCGACTGTTACAGAATTAGCAGTCACGCCAGTTGTTACAGAATTGGAACCCGCACCGGGGGCGATCGAGCAATCTGTTACAGAATTGGAACCCCAGCCGACTGTTACAGAATTAGCAGTCACGCCAGTTGTTACAGAATTGGAACCCGCACCGGGGGCGATCGAGCAATCTGTTACAGGCCCGGTGTCTACTTACTGGCCGCGAGGCACTGCCGGTCGCGGCGAATATTTCCGATTTAGCTACCGTGCCGGAACCAAGGTTAAGCACAAGCACATTCCCGGCGGAAATACTGGTTCAATTTTGGCTCAATCTAGAGCGGCCGAAGTGATGGAACTTTCGGCCGCTGGAGTTCCGGCACTTGAAATCTGCGAGCATATCAAGCGCTGGAGCACTCGAGCTCGATGCCCGACGTGGTGAACCCAGAACTCGCCGTCGTAGGCGCAAGCCCTAGCAATCAACCCGAAACTGTAATGTAAATTTTCACCGCTAACCCTAGTGTTGTAACCTTTCGGGAACCATTCGCCATAAGGATCGTTCACCAACAAGCCCGCTTCGTCGTAGCCTCGCACAACAATGATGTGGCCCGACCTGGTGAACATCCCGTGAATGATGCAGGGGTTGTTGTTGTCGATCGACTTCTTGATGGAGTCAATCGACCCGTTCCAGGTGAAGTCATCTTGGCAGCCGTAAGCACGAATCACTTTCGCGATATCCTCTGCAGAATGGCGGCTGAGTTTGCGATCGTAAACCCACTCGAAAAGCTCGTCCTCTAATTGTCGCGCCGAGTTTTTCGGTCTGATGCCGTGGTAATCCAAAACCATCGCCGCCGAAGTTAGATTGCAAGTCCCTTCCGGGTGATAGACATTGTCTAGTTGCGAGAAGTGGCGGACGTTTAAATTTTTCATTCTTTATCTCTTCTGGGTGCAGGAACTAACAATCCAATCAGTGAGCCAACGCACCCCGAAGCCAGCCCGGTCAATTCTTGCGGTATCCTCTTATCTTGGGAAGCTAGCGAGATACCCCCAACCGCAACAGAACTCGATATCAAACAGAGGGCAAACACAATTGTTCGATAGCTCCAAACGTCAGACATGATCAATATCCCTTAGATTCCCGTGTCGCTATCCCTGTAACTTCTACTGAAAAACTCTTCTATTTCCGAAGGTGTTTCTCGAATGTGATAACCGTGATTAACCGAATTAAACTTTTCTAAATCGTTTAGGCGCGATTGCAAAACTACAATCAGACCCATCGAAGCGTCGAGCCTTTGCTGAATTTTTACCAGCCGTCTAATCCCCGAATTATTGGCAACCCAAAGCGCCAGCAATCCCGAAAGGATGCTTATGCAGAGAGAAATAAACGTAACAGTTTGCATTTACAAAGATTGCTTTATTTGAACCTCGAAAGATTCTATCCAGGGTTTAGGGTAGAACTTCAAGGAGTAATACTCCTGGCCCTCAACTCCAGGAAAACTTATCAGTTTCCAAGCGTTGAGCGGCAAAACAGTAGACGCGCCCTCTATATCTACTTCCCAAAGCGTCCCGAAAGTCTGCACCAATTCCCCAGCAACGCGCCAAGATGCCTTAGCAGTTGGCGAAGTGACTAATACCAACGCAATGGGCAAGTATAAATCGATCGGGAAGCGAATTGGCTCGACTTCCCAACTGACATCTCGATAAAATTGCCCCGAATAAGTCGGAGTAATCATTCACCGCTCTTAAAAGAAGCTAGTGGCTTCAATTTAGAAGGCTCTGTTAGAGTCGAATCGATATTTACCCGTGTTCCGCTTTCCAATATAAAATAAGTCGGTCTTCGGTTTGCATCAAAAGCTGTATTTATCCAAAGAGCAATAGCAGCCGCGGACATATAAGTGGGAACTCGGAAAGTCATCCACTTTTTACGCTTGGTTCCGTTGGCCTTTACCAGCGGCGCATCCCCACCAGTTGTGGGAACTTTAATCTTCTTGTCCGGCAGTTTCCGCCCTTTGCTTGAATAACTGACCCCGTTGCCCTTGTTCGTTTCTTTTGAACTACTTGTTTTAGTAGGTCTTTTGGGCCTAGCTTTTGTGGCGGTATCCGCAACAACCACCTTTATATCATAATACTTGTAAAAGTCCTCTCTAACGTAAAAGTTGACATAAGTCGTCGGCTCTAAGTAAGCCTGAACTAATATTCGTTGAATGCCTTTCTTTTCCGTTACTTCGTCAAGCTCTTTTTTTGTGTCTTCCGTTGTCTTTGGTTTGGCTTCCATTTTAAATACCTCTTTGAGCCTAAAAGCTCAACCTGTCTTGATTGGCCAATTGCTTACAAAAGTTATTGCTGCGAGGGCAGCAATTTGAGGAAACTAAGAGAATACTTCCGTGGCGTTAGCAACTCTTCCTGCTTCTGTGTGGGTGACGGTTGTAGGAATTGTCAGCGAAGCGGAAATGACACCAGTTAATTCGTTCTGGGTAAACGATGTAATAATCGTTCGATTTTGTAGGTTTGTGGTCGTGGTACCGGATTGCAGTGTTGCAATCATTCCCAAAATTTCGAGAAGTGCATCTTCAACCGTTGTCGAAATAATAGCGTTGGCTGCTAGTGCTGTCATAAATTTTTGCCTTTAGAAGTGTCTTTCAATACTAGCGCGTCAAACCCTTACACGGCAAGGCTTTGGGTTAAAATAGTTTAGAGCGCGGACTTGTAGAACCTTAATGTTTTGTAAGTCTAGCCACAATATCAAGATAAAGTATTATTTAAGAGGTCTGTCTATCAGGAAAAACCAAAGTAAGAAATGACAAGTATCATCGCCGGACAAGGAGCAACACTCGGAGCAACCACTATTGAGGGACTGTTTATTCAATTGATTGAATACTACCAATCTCTAGAAGCAGTCGCCCAAAATACCACTAACTTTTTCTCAGGAACTTATGACTCCGACACGCTAATTTTTTCGGGGAATTTCTCTATCCCGGTCAAACTAAACGACCCCGTAAATTTAAATCTAGTTGGCGACCCAGATGCAGGCGGCTTCCCTTCGGGCACATTTTCACCCGGAACCGGGGGGACATTTACAGCGCCGCTGGCTATCAATTTTTTTATGCAAGTTATCGGCAAGCTGATGTCGTTGCAGAATGATTTCAGCAAAAATCCAAACAAGGTGCAGAACGTGACGGCAACTGTAAATTTAAACCGAAATTTATTAACCGGCAGTTTTACAGTCCCGTATACCAAGCAGGCAACGGCGACGGGGATTGCAATTAATGCCGCGTCTTACTTGCTGTAAGACAACATAAAAAGGATATTTAAATGGCTGACTATACTTTCCACAGTCTCACCGAACCGCTCAAAAACAACAGCACGATCCAAACAATTTTAGATGTGGACGCGCTCGCCGCACCGGCTAAAGCCGCGCTGGCTGCTTATGTCACGTCGCTGGGACTGCCATCAATAGAAGCTCAACATTTAACTTGGGAGAATGTCGGAGTTGCGGTTTTAATCCGTAGTTTGGCGCTCACTTATTACTTGCCATCACTCGGAACCCAAACGCCGGCCGCCGATGTTAAGCGGACATCAACCCTCCGGGATAGGGTGACTGAGATGCAGAAATTACAGTCAGGTTATCCCAAGTGTCAGATGCTCATCTATGGGAAAACTACGCCGGCGAGCGAGTGGATATGGTTAAACACCGAGGTTATCCAAAACTCAGGCAATCAAGTTAACACGCTTAAGCTGTTGCCCTACATTAACCAGATGGAGGACTTCGCGCCCGGTCGCGGATGTGCGATCGGGATTCAGTTTATAGCAGACCTCGCGACGGGTGCGACGCTTCCGCAAGCGGGCGATCGAATCACGGCTCAAGGAAGTGTATTTCTCGATGTTAACCCGATCGCCGACTCAAAAAAAAATGATGGGGCAAGCGAGTTAGAGTCGAGGCTCGCCGCGCTCGAAACATTACTGCAACCGTTCGGCGCGGCGACCGCAGAAACTGCAGGCACAACTGGATTAGTGCCTGGCGCGGCCGTCGGGCAAACTGACTTTTTACTCAGAAGTGATCGCACTTGGCAAACTCCGACGGCATTCGTGCGGATGGTTGGCGAGCAATTGATAGAAGGAATTAAAACCTTCGCTCAAACAATTGTGGGAAATAAAACTATTCGATCTACTGGCTCTGATAGTTTAAGTACGTTGTCAAGTGAAAGTCAATCTTTCATGTTTAGTACGGGAAGTGGTGGATATTTTGGCCTTGCTTCTGCTGTCGCCCCGACCAATAGAAAATTAATAGATTTCGGATTATCAGATGCCGGGGTTTTCACTATAAGACGGTTAAATGATGCTTATAACGCAGTCGTTTCAACTTTGTTAGAATTTGATGCTGCACATAATTTAAGATTGTTCAATTTTACAAATTTTGGCGGGAATGTATCGTTAAAATTTTTGAAAATTGAGGGGACGTTGCCCTCGACTCAAGGAGGCGCAATAGAACTCCCACTCGGAGTGAGTAGCTCAAAAGTAGAGGGGATTATTCCTTTCGTTCAATTTGACAATAACGGAAGAATACCGCCAGGAAATGCAGTTAATCCCGGATGCGAGTACGGTTGTTTTATAGATGATGACGTTATAGTTATGAAGCTTCACGCTACAAATTCCGCAAACATTGTGTCCAAACCTTGGTCGTGCCTAATATTTTATAGTCCTTAATGGAATCACAAACCATGAGTAAAATTAACTTCAATACAGAAAACCCTGAAATAGAAATCACCCGTGCTATCGGCAAAAAGAGCGAGGGAAAAATCACGCTCAACACCGAGGGCGGCTCAATCGAAGTTGACCTTGGCTTTGCGTCCGTCGGCGCGACAACCGACTACGGCGGCGCAATATCTGTCGGGCTATTAGGGCAAGAGATAGTTTGGGGTAGAGAAGGCGGAACTATTCACATCGGAATTGGCGGCTTCGCTGTCGATGTTGAGGCGAGGGACTGCATCGTCACCGAAACTAAGTCGATTTTCGGGCAAATTGTAGCTCAAAGAAGTTACCCAGATCCGGGTTGCAAGCTGCCAGATCCGCCGACCCCGACCCCGACACCGACACCGACACCGGGCCCGGACGGCGGAATAGATTTGCCAAATACTGAGGATATCGGCTGGGTTATTTTTAATATGCGGGAACTGTACTACTTGCCCTATGCACGAATTCCAGGTTACGACAATACTACTATCAGAACGGCCTCTAACATAAAAGAAAAAGATAGGACAGCTAGCTCTTTGCCTTTTAAGCTTGTTTCTACTAAAAATCGCTACAACGCCCTGGATTACACTATTGAGCAGGGGACAGCGATTCACACTCTCCAGACTTATACAACAACTGGAACGTTCGGGAATATGTCAATCAGTGCTTGCCAAAAATATCCCCCGTATACTTATGGTTTCGATTTTGTCGCTGCTTTTTACGGAAAAGTGGGAACAATTAAGCAGTTTATAGAACTTAACAAGCAAAATACCGATGCAGCCATTGCGGACAGATTGACAAACTCAATCCATACTTCTCGTTCTTTCTTCTTTTATATTCCAACTCTTTTTATTCCGCTAACTCCTTCCAAGCCCACAGCGCCAAAACCGTTTTTACCTACAGGAAACAAGCCGCCCATGAAAGATTGCTGCGAAGATGTTTTGGATATGCTCGAAGACATTAAAGAAGCATATGCCGTGGATCGAATTCTAAAAGATAAATTCCCGGTGTCGAATGTTTTTATGGCCCCAGGATGCGACCCGGCAAGCCAAACCATCGCTAAAAATTTCTACGAGATTCTACAGTGCTTGTTTAGAACGCTGGCGCACGGGATGATATTCGAGCCGCGCGTAAGTATTAAAGACGGGGATGCGGCAAAAGCCGGCGACCAACCGGTCGAAACTAAATACCTCAACGCGACTGGATGGGCCTCAGCAATTGCAGAGGCACTGCTCGAAGTCAAGGACGACGGCAACGTCAGCACTAACATGGATATTAGAAACGCCTTCGCCGTAACTCAAACGATGGTAGGTTTGTCTGATGCCATCTACAGATTGAATGCACTTCTTGACTCTATTGGAGTTGAGTTAATACCTGTAGTCGAAACGGTTGACACTCCCTATAATTTGCAAATTCAAATAGGCAAGGGATTCGGCGAAGGGAACGAGAGGCAAATCGATTTAAATACGGACGAAGCAACCGAAAAGTTGTTACCGGAACTGCTAAAAGTTAAGACGAACAAGATAAAAACTGTAGAGACTCACCCGCGCAGTCGCTCAATCAAGGACATACTGGAAAGCATCGAATCAAATTTACCCACTATCAACAATGGCTAAAATTTCAACAATTACTCAAGGCGACATTAAGGTCTATCTGGGGCGAGTCGTTCGCGACGATGTGCGGCAACTCCGCCGCGAAATGGCGATGGAACGGATTAATATTTTAAAAACTGTCGGAGTAGGAAGTTTAGACAATTATATTGAGGAATGGGAGACAGACTTTTCTGGCTCTACAACCTCCACTAAACCCCCAGAAGCTAAAAATAAAAAGCTCAAACGCATCACCAAAACCAAAAGGAATCCTAAATTATGAATCCACCGGCCGGCGTAACTGCCGAAAATTCTAGTCTTGCAATTTCCCTCGGCTTAAAACTTGGCAACTGGTTTCAAGGTATCGGCAGTCAAATTGGCGGCATTCTGTCGCGAGGCCTGCTGAATGTCAAGAACTTGCTCGGCAATATGGTCAACGGGGCAAAGGAGCTATTTTCGGCGATCGCCCGCGGCGACTGGAATATTTTTAAGAATTGGCTCAAAGAGGATCCGATCGCCGCGGCGGCCGGCGCGGTCGCCGTCGTCTTAATCGGCGGCGTTGTTGTTGGCGCTGTTTCGGCTGGGGTGGCGGCCGTCGCTGCTGCGGTCGCCGGTGCTGGAACAATTGGGGGGATAACTCTGGCGGGCATCATGCCGGGATTGGTGCAGGGTGCGGTATCGGCCAGCGAGGTAATTTACAATTTCGATTTCAACAAGAGCGACGATCAACTGCTTAAAGAACTCAATCAAGGATTTATCAACTTCGCGGGTGTTGCCGGCGAATCGCTAGGTCGATCGCTTGCCAATTTCATAATTGGCGCTGACAAGCTTCCAAAATTGCGAGTAGACAGAAACGCGATGCGAACGTTATTTCTCGTTTTGGAGGATGAATCTGACACCGGCGAAGAAATACTCGAAGAACTCAGCACGATTGGGTGGGCAATTTTCAAATTAGCAAGACAAGCTTTGTTTTCGATCGGGTTTATGAATTTTAGAAAATGGGCCAAGCAAAATGTCAAAACTGGCATTCCGTGGGTTGATAAAGCTATTGCGAGCTGGGGAACTGGTAAGCCGCTAATTATCAGCGAGAAAGTCAACGAATTTTATGAAGCTGTAGAAAAAGACAATGCCGCGCTCGGCAACTTTTTAGAGAACTTTGGCGAGGGTTTTGGAGAGGGAACCAAAGAAGCAGTTATCCGCCGCTTCGTCTCTTACGCTTAAATACCGGAGCCGACAGCATGACAGACGAACGAACGCAGAATAAAGTCGCCAGGATTCTCGCTAAAAGTGACATTACTTTTACTCGCATCGACGGACAATCAAGCGACAAACCTTCAGAACAAGCGCATTTTGACGTTTACGAGCTCACTCTCGACAAGGAAGACGATCCGATAAAAATAACGATTTCGGGTAGTCAGCCATTCATCGCGCTGCAAGCAAGTTTGTTGCCAGCGATTCAGCAGTTGATTCGCGCTGAGCTTTCCCGCGCGGATTTGGCTCAAATTGTCGGCTATCCCTACGGGGATTATGTAGAGCAACACGTCGCCCCGGTATCGGTACAAATTCATTGGAGATTGTCCGGCAAGCGGCCATACGAACCGGTGAAGCTGACTAAAAAGCTCGGCGACAAAGCACCGCCGCGACCTTTCTTGACAATTCCCAACATTCACCGCTCAAAAATTACTTGGGATAATATCTTGGCAGCAGCAGGCGGCGAGAATGGCTATACCTACGGCGGCCATTATGCCGTTGCATTGATGGGCGATCGCACTACCGACGCAAAAATCGGCAAAGGCGGCCAGATGAAAGCTTATGCAAGCTCGAAGGCGGCAGCGGTCGAGTTGGTAGAGCGCGCCGCCGAGTTGAGTAAATCTCGGATACTGCGGTTGGTGCACGGTGAAGAAGCGCGATCGACTAAAGTAAAAATGCGAGTGTTTCCCGCGTGGTTTCTTATTTTCAATTCTCGGCTCGCACAGAAAAACCGCGAGTTAAACATCAGGACAGACACCGGGCAAAAAATCCAACTCGGTTACAAACCGGCCGACGTGCGGGAAGTGATTCGCAAGTGTTTAGAGAAAAGTTAGGCGCTGCAGGCGATCGCACTTGGCGACATCCTCCAATCTAAAATCTAAAAATCAACGGCTGGCACGCCGTCGTAGTCGAGAATTTGTTGCAAGTCTGCCGGGGGATTCTTGGCGTAGTATTCAACCGCATCGGCTCGCAGTTCCCACGCGCGACAGTAACCCACAAAAACGATCGAACGGTACACAATTAGACCGTTTAGCGTTCGATACCACTGCAAGGCAACCGGGGCCATCCAGCGAGACAGGGCGAAGATGTGCTCTTGACCGCCGGGGATTGAGACGATCGGCCCGTAACTTAGCGGCAAGGCGACCGCGATGTGAAAGCCGTCGCGGTTGTAACAGACATTCATCATTCTAAAAAAAGTCTTGTCACAGCCTATATAAATCTTCACTGGCAATCTTTCGGCCCTGACTTGATCCGGGCGGTACCAGCCAAACACTAAAAAATCATCCTCGAATAAAGAGCCGGGGACGAAGTATTGCATCAGTTCAACAGGCAGGGCCCAAAAATCTCCTAAAACTTCTAAGATTGCCTTGCGGCCTTCTTGCGCTTCTACCCGATCAACCAAATTTAATATCTCGATTTTGGTGTTGTAAATATCAATATCTTCAACTGCTGTTATATATTTTGTGAGCTTTTGTCGGAACGCAATTTTAAACGGTGTGTTTTCCATCTTTCCTCCCTTTCCGCAAAAGTCCATCGCTCGCAATCGGTAAAGTTTAAGTCGATGCTGAATTTTGCCAAGTCTAGCGCAATCAGCGGAGTAGAACCTCCCCATATTTCTCGCGACAGTCGCGGGTTGGTTTCGTCAACCAGCGCCACGTATTTGTACTTTGTCGCCCACCTGTCAATCTCGCGGTAAGAGTAGCCGTGGAGCGAATACCAAAGACCGTCAATTCGCTTGCCTATCCATTCCGATTTCCAAATTCGGATCGAATATCCTTTGTAAAGCATGATTGTCTAGCACCTCGCTAGCAGACCGACTAGCACCCCGATAGTCAACAGTCAACAGTCAACAGTGCGATCGGACTTGTTGCAGAATAGAACGCGCCGAAAAAAGTATTCTGTAACAACTTGCCGCCGCTTCATTTTTCCCATAATGTTTTAAACCTCGCCGGGTCTAGCGCGGTATATACGACAGTGTGCTTAATCTCGCGATGGCCAAGATACTCTTGAATCAGTCGCGTGTCTGTCCCCTTTGCTGCGAGTGCGTAGCCACAACTGTGCCGCAGCATATGGTGGTGAAACGGAATCTCCAATTTGGCGATCGCACAAACCGCCGCTAAAGCTTTTGTCACGCCGTCGCGAGTCAGCGCCAAGCCAGTGCGGCTGGTGAAAATCCAAGGCGATTTTGTGGGTTGGCGCGATCGCAACTTGGAACAATAGCGGCACTCGTCGGCGGCCATTGGGTGAACTCCTGAATTGCTACCTTTGAGCCGCTTGATGTGGATGCGCGCTTCTTCTAGTTCGACCTGCTCCCACTTTAAACCGATTAACTCACTGATGCGGAGCCCGTGGCGGTAGCTTAGTAGTATAATTAAGTAATTACGGGTTGCGAGAAAACTATCTTTATTTGCCTTTGTCGCCGTCAGAAGGCGTGTTATCTCGGATTCTAGCAGGTATTCCCTATCCCGGAGTTCCAGGTTGGTCAGCCGTCCCCCTCTACAATTAACCATAAAATCTTAGTCAATCCCCACATCTAGAAGGCTTATAAATACGTTGTTTTTCGAGCTTGCGCTCTACATAACACACATTTTGTATAGTCCAACCTCTGAGAGTGTGGCGCGAATTTTGTAAGTGCTGGAACTATTGATATTACAAGGATTCTAGACGCGCAGCGCTTGCGAATTGGGGTAGTTTTGGGGAAAATCCGGGGGGCGATCGGGCGATCGCATTTAAGCAGGCTCTACTGGTTGAGTTTTCCCTTTAATCAATTTTAACTCGTCTGCCGTGTAAGTTGATTTGTCGCAAGTATACACCGTGGCGCGCGTACTTTTTAGCGAGATTGTGTTCAATGGTTGATGCTGACATACTCATTGGGGACTCCTTACAGATAGAGTGCTTCGGACGGTGAGGAGCGACTCCCGATCGGCTACATTTGTCTGTGGTTAGATTCTGGAATTGACACAATTGCATTGCTGCTAGCGAACTCTTTACGGCAAGTCTCACATATCCTGAATCCGACTATTGGAACCCTAGACCCTGACGGGGTGACAACCCCGTTAAAACATAGACTCAATCAAGGACATAGCTCTCATACCCTTCTGAAAAAATGGCAA